>QHOW01000072.1 GCA_003219435.1 Verrucomicrobiota bacterium
CAGCCGGAACTTGACGTTGCCGGAAATGTTGTCCGTCCAGGCGATGGTCTGGGTAGTGCCTTTAATCCAGATTTCCCCGCCGCTCGGGCTTGTGACTGTGATCACCGGAGGTGCCAACGCTTGCTCCACAATGGTTATTCGCTGGTCGGCAGCGAGGTTGGTGAGGGTCTGGACGGTTCCGCTAAGCCATGTGACCTCGACTTGGGAGACAAGCGTATTGGTGTTGAGACCGAAGTAGGCGGCCAGGTCGCTGCCTCCGCCCAGGCTGTCCCCGCTGCGCGTCTCCCAGTACTGCACGACGCCATCGGGCGTGGTCAACTTGATCTTGGCCCCAATGCCGTCGCGGTTACTCAGCGGCGGTCCCGCGCCCCGCAGATCCACAATCAGCCAGTGATGCCCCGTCGTGTTGGCGACGTCATTGCGGAACAGATGGACCTGCCCTCCGTAATCGACCAGGAAGAGGTCAGGATCGCCATCATTATCGTAATCGCCCATAACAATGGTGCGGCCCCGCCCCGTGTCATCGATGCCGCTGCTGGCTGAGACGTCGGTGAAGGTCCCATTGCCATTGTTGTGGTAGAGCAGGTTCGGCTGGGGATCGGTGTCAGCAGTGCCGTCAGGCTTCAGCGTCCCGGCGGCGATGCAGAGGTCGGGAAAGCCGTCCAGGTCGTAATCGAAGAAGATGGTGCCCCAGGTGACCCGATCCTTCCCTGTCTCGGGCACCACGCCGTAGTCAAGGCCGGCGGCGGCGGTCACGTCGGTAAAGGTGCCCCCGTTATTGTGCAGCAGCAGGGGACTGCCGATGTTGGTATAGAAATAGTCGCGCCAGCCGTTGCGATCGTAGTCGCCGACTGCGATGCCCATGCCATTGCGGCAGTCGGCCGCGCCCACAGTGGCGCTCACTTCCGTAAAGGTCCAGGCTAGCGGATCGGTGCCACCGTCGTTGCGGAAGAGCTTGGTGCCTACCGGCCCGAAGGGGCAGTCGTTGATAAGGAAAATATCCAAGTCGCCGTCATTGTCGTAGTCCGTCCAGCTGGCGATGAAGCCGTAGCCGCCCAGATTTTCCAGCCCCAATAAGTACGACACATCAGTGAAGGTGCCGTTGCCATTGTTGTGAAAGAGCCGGTCCTGGCTGCCGGCCCCCGTTCCATCAATCGGTTTGTGGTTGGTGACGTAAAGGTCGAGGTAGCCATCTTTGTCGTAATCGCCCCAGGAGGCGCTGGTCCCCCGCTGGGGCGTGGTGATGCCGGGGAAGGCCGTCGCCGTCACGTCGATGAAGGTAGCCGTGCCGGTCTCGGTGAGCTGGTTTTTCAAGAGCACATCGCCATCGCTGTTAGCGAGATAGATGTCGAGGTCGCCGTCATTATCGTAGTCAGCCACGGCCACGCCCGAGCCGTCGTGCGAGGCGTCGGCCCCGCCCACCGCAGCGGCCACATCGACAAAGACGCCGCCGCCATCGTTGCGCCAGAGATGGTTTCCTCCTACGCGGTTGGTCATGTAGAGGTCGAGATCGCCGTCGCGATCGTAGTCAAACCACGCCGCACCCGTTCCGATCCGGATATCCGTGTTGGCCGAGCCCGTGTGAGTGACGTTGCCCAAGGTCGAGAGAGTCACGTCAGTGAAGAGGGTCTGGGCCTGGCTGGTCTGTCCGGGGAGGCAGGTCCACCCCAGCAGCAGGATACTGACATAAGCAGCAGCGGAGCGCATCGCGATAGCCTTTAGTGTTTTGCATCATTAGCCCAAGGCCGCCTCTTCGGCAAACACAGACGCCGGGCAAGGTTCCCGGAAATCAGGTGGGATAATATCCAATTCCAGCGGTGCATGGAAATTCCGAAATGCGAAGATCAAGAATCTAAGGCTGCGCGCGATCTGATCAGCAGCCGACCGGCTTCTGCTACGATTGCTTGGCGGGCAAGCGAATTGCTTCACAAAACATTAAGGGGCGCTCTCCTCCTGTTTGGATTTTTACCGGGAAAAGTCGTTGCGTTCAAACCGCTCACAGCCGATTTTCGGTACCCAACCTTCATCCACAGTATGACGCAGAAAAATCAGCAGGTTCGTCTCGGGCTTGGTCGCAATGCATGGTTAGCCATCGTAATCCTTGCGGTTGCCCTGTGCGGTACGACAGCGCAACCGGCCATGGCAAGGGGTCGCCCTATGGAGATCGCTGATGCTGCGATCCAGCGGGATTTGGTTTACAAACGCATCAACGGTAGAGCGCTTACGCTTGACCTCTATTGCCCTCAGAAGGCCTCTAGCCCATTGCCTGTTATCCTTTGGATTCATGGTGGGGGCTGGAGCCACGGCCGAAAAGAGCAACACAGTCCGGCTGTCAGTTTTTTAAACGACGGTTACGCTGTGGCGAGCATCGATTACCGTCTTTCTGACGAGGCGCCTTTCCCAGCGCAGATCGAAGACTGCAAGGCGGCCGTGCGATGGCTTCGGGCTAACGCGGCGAAGTACAATCTCGATCCTGACCGGATCGGAGCCTGGGGACACTCCGCGGGCGGACATCTCTCGGCGCTGCTTGGCACTTCGGGCGGAGTGCAGGAGCTAGAGGGAAATGGAGATAACATGTCTTATTCGAGCCGGGTGCAAGCGGTCTGCGATGTGTCCGGCCCGGCCGATCTTCTGCGTCTCTACTACGACGCATCGGACGGTTCGACCGGAAAGAGGACCAAAGCCAGGTCTTATATCGATGCGTTACTGGGCGGGCCGGCGGACCAAAATAAAACAAAGGCGATGGCGGCGAGCCCAATCACTTACGTTTCGAAAGATGATCCGCCTTTCCTGATCATCCACGGGAAGAACGACTCTTCGGTGCCGGCCAGTCAAGGTGAGCTATTAGCCGCGGCGCTCAAGGCAGCCGGGGTGGAGACAACCCTGGAGATAACTTCACAAGGACACACCGTTAGAGTGGGAGACTCAAGGTTGCTACCGATTATTAAAGCTTTTTTCGACAAATATCTCAAGAAGAGCCAGTGAAAGTGATTCCAACATCTGGCAGCGCCAAAGCCCCTTGCTTGGCATCGCACGAACGGCTTGACGTTTGCGAGCCGAATACCCATCATATCCGCTCTTATTTGGCCGTAAGCTTCTCTTAACTCGAGTAACTGGCGATAAGTCGCGGACATTTGCGCGTGGCTTTTCACCTGCGCATATTCGGTAACACTCGATTTCTAGATGGATCACGAGGCGCTCATTTTTCTTCACATTCCCAAGGCGGCGGGAACGACTCTAAATCGGATCATAGAATGGCAATACAGCCCTCTTTCGATTTTCACGATCGATCCCCACCGGATTCGTGCCACACCCGAACGCTTTAAGACGCTCTCCGAGCAACGACGGCGGCAGTTACGGGTCGTGCGCGGGCATATGTTCTATGGCATTCATGAATTTCTCCCCCAAGGGGCTACGTATATCACGATGCTCCGTGACCCAGTGGCCAGATTGCTGTCGGCTTACTCCTTTATTTTGCGGCGCCCGCTCAATCCCATGCACCGCAAGTTGAAGCGGGGGCGGGTTGGAGTCGAGGCTTTTATTCGGCTCACACCCAATCGCCAGAACCTTCAATGCAGAATGCTCGCTGGAGTCGAGGACGTGACTTGCGACCAGCGGGTCCTGGATATCGCGAAGGAAAATATCACGAAATCATTCAGCGTAGTCGGGCTGTGTGAAAGATTCGAAGAGAGCTTACTGCTTATCGCGAAAACCTTTGACTGGGAAATTCCTTATTACGAGAATCGGAAAGTTTCAAAGGTTCGTCCCGCGCTCGAGCCGAACGTGGTGAGTATGATTCAGGAGTACAATCGCTTTGATATGGAGCTCTATGAGTTTGCCAGAAAACATTTTGAAGATACCTTGCGCAAGGAGGAGGACGTGATGAGGCAAGCATTGGCTGCTTTAGACTCAATTCCCAAGCCAGGGCCAGTGAAGAGGTTTTGTTATTCAACTGTAGTCGCCAGCCGATTTTTGGTGAGCAAGATCATGTCTGCCCTGTGAGAACGAAATATCTAATGAAATGGCTGAAGGCGCGCCAGCGCCGCTGGCTAGCTGTCACAATCGCCGCGACCCTGCTGGGTGGGCAGATCGCGCAGCCGGTTACAGCGAGGCGCCGGCCTGCGGAGGTTGCCAATGCCGCGATCCAGCGAGACTTGGTATATAAACGCGTCAACGGCGCAGTTCTCACCCTCGATCTATATTGTCCGGAGAAGGTTCCGGATCCGTTGCCGGTGATCGTTTGGATCCATGGAGGAGGCTGGCACAAGGGGAAAAAAGAGCGCTGTCCGGCTGTTACTATGGTGCAGAATGGATGCGCCGTGGCGAGCATCGATTACCGTCTCACCGACGTTGCGCCTTTTCCGGCACAGATCGAAGATTGCAAGGCTGCGGTCCGCTGGCTTCGGGCCAATGCCTCCAAGTACAATCTCGATCCCGATCGGATCGGTGTCTGGGGATTTTCCGCGGGCGGGCATCTGGCAGCGCTGCTTGGTACTTCCGGCGGGGTGAAGGAGCTGGAGGGAACTGGAGACAATATGTCTTATTCAAGTCGGGTGCAGGCAGTCTGTGTTGTCTCAGGTGTCGAGGATCTGTTGCAGCTCTACCGCGACGCGACGGGACCGTTGGGGGCCGAGATGAATCCCGAAATCAAACCTGCCCTCGAAGCGTTGATCGGCGGGCCGATAGAAGAGAATAAAACCAAGGCGATAGCTGCAAGCCCGATCACTTACGTCTCGAAGGACGATCCGCCTTTCCTGATCATTCACGGTGAGAACGACTCTACGGCGCCCGTTAGTTTGACCCAGTCATTTTTCGCGGCGCTCAAGGCAGCTGGAGTGGATGCGACCCTGGAGATTGCTACCGGACGAGGGCACGGGGTCGGAGGCCCGAAGTTTCAACCGATGATCAAGATGTTTTTCGACAAACATCTGAGGAAACAAGGGAAAATGATTCGAACAGCCGGTCCTTAGGAACAGATGCGGCCTGGCAAATTCTCCAACGTCATCCAAACGTCGATATGTGGTCTAGTCGTTGCGACCGTGGGTCAGTTCCCGGTCTTTGCTGGGCGAGAGCGGCCAATTCGGACAGGTTTATGGGTTATTCAACCGCTAGCTGAAGATAGCAACACATTGAGCGCTTTCGCTGCCGGCGTACGCTCAAACCCTCAACTAACCGGTGTATGCATTCATGGTCATTGGAAGGACATCGAAAAGGAAGCTGGCAAGCTGGATTCTAGCGCGATCGACAAAATGGTGGCCGTGCTCCGCGGCATTGGAATGAAATATGAGCTCTGCCTCCAGCCTGGCGTTAATACACCGGCTTCTGTCTATAAAGAGGGCGCGCAGTCTTTTGCAACACGCGCAACGAATCCCCACCGGCCCAAGTTTGGCCAGGAGGTTTTGATTCCAGTCCCGTGGGATACGGTTTATCAACAAAACTTTTCGCGGGCGATTAAGCAGCTCGGAGAACGCTATGCGGGCGATCCCTTGTGCGTAAGCGTCGTGCTTACCTGCGCCAATTTGATGAGTGCAGAAATGCATCTTCCAAAGACGCGTGAAGATCTTGCGAAATGGGCGGCACTCGGAAACTACCAAGAGAAGCTGCTGGATGTTTACAAGAAGTACACCGATGAATGGGCTGGGGCGTTCCCAAAACAGGAGATATCACTGCACATATCAAAGGTGCTCGACCTGCCTCCGGAGTTCTGCGAACGCATCGTCGATTATGGGCTGAGCAAATACCCGGAGCGATTCACTATTCAGAATTGCCAGCTCACGGGACGCAGAGAAGACACTGGCATGATGAGCTATGACCTTGTGCAAAAATACCGTGACCGCGCTCATCACGGCTTTCAGAGTCTCGCCAGTTTGTCTCCTCCCAATGAGAGGATGGGTTCAATCGAGATGGCAGCTCTCAATATTGTCCATGCACAGGGCGAATACTGGGAACTGTGGCACGGGGATGGCATGAGCGTGGAAACTTCAACTGCCGTCGCCAGGACCTGGGAAGAAGCCAGACGGGTTGGTTACAATGCCTACAAGAAAAAACTCATGTTTGAAGGCAAATACCGTGAACGATGAGCCTGTTCTGTAACTAAGATCAGATGGACAAGAAATCTCTCTTAAGTTTGGAACTGCTAGAGAAGCGACGAATGACGCGAGTCGCTGGCGCTGAAGAGGCGGTTATCTTTCTTCACGTGCCAAAGACCGCAGGCACCACGCTCAATCGGCTAATCGAGTGGGAGTATCCTCTCTTTGAGATATACTCAGTCGATCCTGTGTTCTTCAGGTGGTCCGTTTCGCACCTATGGCAACTCCCTGCGCGACGCTTAGAGAAGACCCGTATCTTCAAGGGTCACATGTTGTTTGGTCTTCATAAGATTCTCCCGCAGCCAGCGACTTACATTACCGTGTTGCGCGAGCCCGTCGATCGTGTGATCTCTGCCTTTTACTTCATGCGCAGCTATGTGTTGCATCCGTTCTATTGGAAATTGAGGCGAGAAAATTGGACACTCGAGGATTTTGTCAGGCGTTCGCCAAGAGAAAACGTCCAATCCAAGATTGTCGCGGGAGCCGACTATTACTCACCTTGCACGGATGAGATTGTGGAACAGGCGAAGGAGAATCTCTTTCGATATTTTAGCGTAGTTGGTCTATCTGAGCGTTTTGAAGAAAGCCTGGCGCTGATGAAACTGCGTTTCGGCTGGAAGCTAGAGCGTTACTCGAGCTTCAATGTGACTCGCGCTCGGCCCAAGAAACGCGATCTTCCTCAATCCACGCTCGACTTAATCGTCGAGAAGAACTCGTTCGACATCGCGCTCTACGAGTACGCAACAAGACTATTTCAGGACGCCGTCAACAAAAACGCGAGGGAAGTCACCTCTATCGCTGGTGAGCTGGAAGCCGCACGAGCGCGAACGCAAGATCCCGTCAGCTCCGCGCTGTTTTCGATTCGGGCTGCCGGCAGGAAAGCCATCAGCAGAGCTTACTCCAACTTCTGGATCTAACGGAATGTAGCTATGGCCGTTGGCTGGTTGGCGCCTTCGACCAACAGCACTTTTACCCGGTAGCTCTCAAAAACGACCTTGGAGTTTTTATCCAAATATTCGATTACATCCGGGCTTTGTAATCTCTTGAATGCAGAATAAGGCGCAAAAATAACCCACGTGCGACGACTCCGATGAGTTACCTCCTGGAGTTCCGTCAAATTGCGAACAGTTGGTAAACCACTAAACTTGTCGCTAAACCTCGGGTCCACGAGTTCCTGATTATATATGACCTTCGAAGCGAACAGGGTGTTTACAAAATAATCACCTCGCCTTCCAGAGTAATATTCAATCACGTGTGGGATGCCTGGTAGGACCACGTCGCCTGGCTGGAGTTGACTCTTCACAAATTGCGCGGCACCACGGTAGTCGTAACGATACGTGTTCATACGTGTCATCATTCCCGGTTCATCGCCTTGACTGGAAAGGGTGTACTCCTTCATCAACCACTCATTGCTTTGAAGAAACAGCAGGGCAATTACGGCCAGCCCTGCTGCATGCGCAAAGCCCCAAGCCATCGCGGAGCCGCCTTCCTGCCGGGCAAGTGAAATGAGCCGATCGTATAGCAGAACAGCAGCAGCTATCCCAGCAAGAACGAGAAGAGGTTGAAAATAGTAGCAATAACGCGGAGAGAGAGCAGCAATAAAGTTTGTGTGACAGATAGTTAGAGTCACCAGGAGCGCGATAACGTAACGGAATCCGCGGTTTCTCCAACAGAATAAGATCCCGATCAAGGCCATGACTGTGAAAAACACGTGGTTTTCTGCCAGCCATAATCTATCGACATAAAAGAGTGGCTGGTATGCAGGTGTTAGAAAAAAGAGAGACGGGCCTGCGAGGTTGGACAGCCCCGAGCCCAACGTCAGATAGGAATACGAAGCAAATGTCCGCAAACAATACTCGGCGATCACCACGGCAGCCACAAAGAAAAGGCAGCGATAGAAATGGAATGATTTTAGCCACCACCATTCGCCCCAGCGGACAACCAGTAACCCGACGAACAAAGCGGGCAGAATAAACGCACTCCCTTCCCACGAGAGATAAGTCACGCAGAAGGTCACCGCGGCGGCGGTGAGATAGTTCTTGTGCAACGGACGAACATTTATCGCCTCGTAAAACAACCAGAATGTAAGCATCGCCATGAACTGGCATTGCTGCGGGTAAAATGCATTGTGCGCCCAGCGGATATCCAACGGAATGCAGGCATAGACCAACGCTGCGATCAATCCGGTGCGCCAATCGAACAACCGACGGCCCAACAGCGCGATGATCCCGATACAAAGTGTGCCCATGAGACAGGCCGGCAGTCGCATCGACCACTCCGAATGGCCAAAGAGCAAGCCAGATAAAGCGAGCGGATAAGGCACTGCCTCGTAGGTCGTGATCGGCCGAATTTGTCCCACAGCAACGGTATATGGGAAGCCGAGTCTATAAATTCCATACGATTTTGAAATCAGACCCATCTCGTCATGATCAAAGGACATGAAACCCAGATCGTGGTAGCGCAGCCCAAAGCCCAAGCCCATGATGATTGCCAGCAGCAGATAGGGCAGCGCTTGGGGAAATAAGCTCTTGTCTATTTCCGCGATACGCATCTTGATTCGCTGCGTTGCCTGCCTGTTCGCGAAGAAATGAAAGAAGCGAACCCCGACAAGCGCGAGGACTGCTCCGAGCACGAACCTTGGGTGGAACGACCAATCCGCTGGAAACCGAAGGTCGTAGTCGGGAAGGACCAAGAAAAGTAAACCTACCGTGATTGGTGCATGAAACAATGCATCACGAAACATGGCGTATCGAAGGACCTCTCCCCTCGCGCGCGCCACAAAGGCCGACGCTGTCAGCCATATGGCTACGGTTGCGATCATCACCGACAAGAACACAGCGCAAGTTTTGGCAACAGTATAGAAGCTCGAGCGATCAACCGGCTTGGCCAGCTCTTGCGGGAGGTAACCCCACGGGGCGGACCCGTCCTTACCGGATTCTAGAGCGCGCTGGCTCTCCGCGGTCTGGGTAGATGGTTGCTCCACTACCTGCCAGTTAGAGTCAGTCTCAAACCGCTGGACGCTGCCATCCTTGCGAACCAGGAAACCGCTAGCGAAAAGACTGGCCGGACGATCAACGCTGCGGACTGTTGCCACAATAGTATTCGGACCTTTCTTAATCCAATGACTAATGTCGTACGCTTCAAGAGTTACTTTCTTAGAGGGAAAGGTGGACGCGTAGGATGTGATCGGCGAAGGCCTCTCAGACGAAGGGGGGATCGACTTGGATGAAGTCGGCGAATACGCTGGCGAGGGGGAAGTCGAGCTGAATGGGGATGCGGCAGGTGCGACGGTTCGCGAGGAGGCACCCGATGTGTATGCTACTGGCGGAGGCGTCGCGGCGGGCGTACTGGCGGAGGCGGCACGGTTGGGAAGACGCACCTGTTCGGCATTTTGTTGTGGCGGAGCAGTCGCCGACGGCAAATGGGGAAGCCCTTCCGATAAAGAAATGTCAGCGCTGGTAATCAGGCGTCCATTCACTAGAAGATCGAAACTTCCTGAACCGGCCACTTGGATCCACGTCTCTTGGTGCGCTTTTTCCGCACTTATCGAGGTCGAAAACGTTGCCTGTCGTCCAGCATTTTCGCCCAAAATCCAATTACCAGAGGACGGGAGTTGCAGCAAAAGAGGATTTAGGTCCACCCAGTTGATGTAGATAGGATGTTCTATGAGCGTCGCGCGCTGTGCGTTCGGCCAAAGCTCCTCTTCAACCCGCGGAGAAGTCCACTCTTCGAAGCCCTCCACGATCCCGGTCTTTGGGGTAACTCTCCAATGTTCGTCCGAAATTAGTGAGATAACCTTGTCGCCGGGCTCTGTAACGGCGCCTCGGACGAGGAGTTGTGCGGAGCCCGGGTAGGATGTTCGAGAAATTGACACGGCGATCACATTTGTCCCCGGCTTCAGGTGCCTCTTAATGTCATAGATTCCTGCCACTCGCGTCTTTATGTGACTTTCGTTCCCGACCGTGCCGCCATTGACTATTACTTCGAAATTGTCCGTCGCTGCGACTTCCAGCCAAGCCTGCTTGGGCGCAGCACTTAAAAAAATGTTCTTTCGGAAATACGCCACCGGAGCAAACTGAGGGGGCTCGATCCATTGGGCCTCGCCAAAGTCCAATTGATATTGCCGCGGCAACGGAGTAACAAAAGTCCGAAACACGAAATACCCGAGCATCAACCCACAAACCGCCACCACGGCTACTGACCACTGCAGCGCATGTTGGCCATATCCCAATTGCTTCGATGAAGTCTCCATAAAGTCTAGTCGCCAGCCAACTTCGTTAGTGCCCAAGTGTTCACGATGGGATCCGCCGACATCGAGCGGCTGTAATAGTAGCGGGCATCGGCAATGCGGCCAAGCTTGGCATAACAATCGCCACCCAGGGAATAGGCATCGGCCAGCATGGAAGTGTGATTGGCAACGACTTGAACCAAACGAGCGATTACATCCAACGCGGCTTGATACCGACCGATATCGTAATTGCCGCGGGCCAGGTAAGGAAGCACGTAGACTTGCGAAGGATCTTCCGCAAGGGTTTGCTCCCAGTTGGTTACCGCTCCTCCGATGCTCCCGGCGCGATAGAGCGCCAAGCCCAGATCCGCGCGAGTCTGCACGGATTCCCGCTTCGCCGCTACCGCCAGCGCACCGCCGCCATCTGCGGCCCGATTGAATTCGAAAATCGCCAGCTCGTATTCACTCGCCTGCTTGAATTCTATCGCTCTTCTAATGTGCCGCTCTGGCGAACCATAAGCGGAACCAGCTTGCTCCTGGAGCTCGCCAATCGTTGCATAAGTATCGATGTTCTGGGCATGCCATTGATCCCACCGCATTGCTTTGCGGTAATCAGCGATTGCTCTTTCGTTGTCTCCCTGAGCCTTCGCTATGGAGGCGCCGGTAAAATAATGCTGCCCGATAACTGGTGGAGTTACCAGGATGACTAGCGCTCCCACCGGAAGACAAATCAGTGCTAGCACCGTTGGCATCCTTTCACCGGGAAGCCGGCTAATTGAATACGCTGCAATCAACAACGATCCGAACCCAAAGCAATACCAACCAAGCCGGAGGAAAGAACAAGCAGCGAGAAAGCGGCCCCATGCGGTGTAAAGGACAAGCTGCTTCGGAATGTTTTCCACGGGGCCCAGATTGCGGGGGAGGTAATTTCTTGTAAAAACTTTGATCAACTCTATCTCTTGGTCCTCTTCGGTCAGGCGACGAAGCAAAGCGGGCTGTTGAAAAGCAATCTGGCACGGCACGACGACGCAAAGTGTGAGGAGGATTGCCGCGACGAGGGCGAGGAGTGGCCGGGAGCGCCGAAGCGAAACAAGTCCCGTTATGAGGACAACGATCCCGAGGGCGCCAACGGAGAGAAAATAAATATGGGCAGTGAGTCCAACGTTTCGGAGCAGGGGCAACTGCAATCCGGAAAGATTCCGGCTGAGGGGAAACTCAACCCATTTAAGCAGGACTGAACAAAAAACCAAGAAACTGCCAACGATCAGCACCCAATGCGCTGCCCAGACCCTGGCACCTCTTTCGGCCAATACGACCACTTTATCCCATCTGGCCCGCGCCCATGCGGCCAGTTTTCTCCATTTCTTCATGTGTCGCCTTTAAGTTTCTTCGCCCAGGACGCCACAAAGGGTGAAAAAAATGCAATTCCCTCGCGCGCGTGGCGGATTTCCTCGATTGAAAAGGTCTTCAGCGCGAATAAGATGACGCCGTAAAGAAGCAGCGAAAGCGCTCTGCCACATTAGTGGCGAATTAAGAAACGAAACAAGGACCAGGGCCATGACGGCACCAGCTACGATGGGACGCCAAAGCATATTGACCAAATATGCCGGGTAACCCAGTTTTTGCAACTGGTAGATCCACATCCCTACCGTCACAGTCTCGGCAAAGACAAAGGCAACAGCCGGGCCGACAAAGTTATACTTCGGGATCAGAGTAACAAGAAGAATAATTCGCAGCGCGGAGCCGATAACTGTGCTTACGAAAAAGCTTTTCTGGGCATCGAGCGCGGCGAACAGGTATTGAAAGAGCGTCGATATAAAGAATGGGATCAATCCCAGACCAAGCAGGACGGTTAGAAGCGGTTTCGACCAGGCCATAAAGAAGGTCGCAAACGGGACGCTAATAAGCGTAAAGAACTTCAGGCTCTGGCGATAAACTTCACCAAAGCGTGCGGGGGAAAAATGGGCGGTGCGAGAATAAAGCGGATAGAGCGGGAGGGAAAGAGTTTGGGGGATCGTGCGCAGCGACCAACTGAGGCGATAGGGACCGCCGAACAGCCCCACGGTCGTCATGTTCTTGGTCATTATGCCCAAGACAAAGATGTCAATGTTTAATGCGAGTTGTCGAAGCATGACTCCGCCCCCCATCGGGAGAGCGGTCAGAAACAGTTCTTTCCAAAGCGGCAAATCCACCTGCAGCTTCACTTTGGTGTAAAAGCGGGAGACAAGGATGTGGTAGAAGTTCCACAGTAGGACGTTTGAAAGCAGGTGCGCGAAAACAAAGCCGATCAGTCCCGTCCTGAAATGAAGCATGATTAGAATCAAGGCGAAGAGTAGGATCTTCTGCAGAATAAACCCGAGGTAGTTCAACTCATTGTCCTCAAAGGCACGGAGAACGGCGCTGTAGCCGGCCCCGTGAAACGTGGCAAGGGTCGCGAAAGTCATTAGGATCAGGGCAATCTTAACGTCCGCGTGATAGGGCAGGAAAAGAGCAACAATTCCAACCAAGAGACACATGACGACTGAGATCACCCAGATTAAAGCCGCCGCGACGCCAGCTATCTTGCCGACACACTCCGGGTCCTTGGCTATCTCACGTATCATCATTCGTGGCAGACCGGAGTCAGCCACGAGCTGGGCGATCATGGCAAAAGCGAGAACCCACTGATATTCCCCGAACTCGGCAATGCTGACGTGAGCGTTGCGCGCGATTGCCACCGTGGTGGCCAGGTACACGAGCCCCCCAATGACTCCCGCAGCAATGCCGACGATCGAGTTCTTGACGATCCGCTGCGATTGCTTCATGGAATCCACTTCCACGCGCCACCCGCTGCCTTCTGCAGGAACGCGTAGAGCGAGAGCTGTCGCGCTTCGACTCCCTTGAGATCATCTTGCTTAGCGATGAGATGCAGCTTCTTTTCAATCACAGTTAGCGGCTCAGCAATACCCTGCTGCTGCTGAGACTCGAGCACTTGCACATCCCTCTCGGCTTTAGAGACATCTTCTTGAAGGGATAAAATGTTGTGACTTAGGACGTAGATCGCTTGGTAGGCCTTGAGAACGTCGTAGTTTACATCGTCAGCTGTTGAAAGCAGCCTGGCTTCTTCGGCCTTGTATTTCATCAACTTCGCTCGGGCGGTAGCAAGCTGCGCTCCGAAGTCAAAAATGGGCACGCTGATGGCAATCGCGCCGGTATAGACGGTGGCGTTGTTAGAGGGATTAAAATCGTCGATATAGTTAGCTGTTCCGTCCAGGTAAACTGACGGATACAACCGGTATCGTTCCAGCCGGTAATCCTGCTTTGCCTGATCGATAACCGCTCGCTGCACCTCAAGCGACGGATGGTGAGTCAGGCATGCGCCGAGCAACTGCTCGGTGGTTGGCGGCGGGTCAGGTGGATCAGGGAGGGTGTTCGATAAGTAAAGTTTGGACGGAGACGATAGGCCAAGAGATTTGGATAACGCCAGCGACCCTGACGTGGCTTGCTCGCGAAGAAGCTTCGCAAGAGTCTGCGCTGCGCTGAACTGGGACTTTGCAACCTTGAGGTCAACTGGTAATTTCAGCCCCTGCTTTAGCTGTTCCTGGGTGATAGCGACTGACTGGTCGAGCAGCTGTACCCTGCGTTCGGCTAACCCCATTCGGTTTCGCGCCGAAACAGTCGCGACAAACTCATCGCTGATCCGGTAAATTACATCTTCACGCCTCAGATTGACAGTCCATGCAAGAGCCTGCTTCTTTGCCTTCTTTTCCGCGATCGCAGGCGCATTGTTCAAACCTAAGATACTTCCATCCTTAAAAAGTGGATACGTCAAACGAGCCCCGTATAATTCGACTCCGGTCCAACCCACTGTTCTCGTGGTCACTGCGACTCCACTAGGACTTACACTTCCCAGGTTAACCACCGAGAATTTAGTGGTCGGACTGCCCTGGAAAAGCTCGTACTTTGCCGTCCCGGTCAACTGGGGCAATAACATTCCCTGGGCGGCGCGAACTTCCTGTGCCGCAGAGAAGACATCGTACCGGCTAGCTTCCAAAGCCGGATTTTCGCCCAATGCGATGGCAATGCAGTCGTGAAGGGTAAGCGGGTAAGGGCGAGGAGCCTGCAAGGCGTCTTGCGCCTCCGACCTACATGGCAAGATGAACAGCAGCGCCGCCAGACCGGCAGCCACCCTATTTGAAGATCGATCTCGACGTGGTATGGACTTTGTCATTTTCTTTTAGGTAAAACTGGCCAACTGTTACGACCCTTTCGCCTTCTTTAAGACCGCTGGTAATCTCGGTCAATCCATTTGCGACGATCCCGGATCGCACTTTGCGCAGATTCGCCCGATTGCTATCATTGACGACATAGACCGAGGGCTGCTCGCCGGAAGGGTCCATGACCGCAATGCTGGGCACGGCCAGCGCATCTTTAGCGGTACGGCGGATGCGCGCGAACCCGGATAGGCCGGGTTTCAGCCGAAGGTCGGGATTATTGATTTCCACGTACGCCGTGAAGGTCCGTGTGAGCGGGTCAATGTTCGGGTCTATCTTGAAGACTTTGCCCCGAAAGACCGCTCCGGGAAAGGCTGGGAAGCTCGTTTCGGCGGGGAGGCCCAACTCCACGGAATGCATTTTTTCCTCAGTGAGCTTCGGCGCCATGAGGACGGTGTTGAGAGAACCGAGCTTGAGGACCAGTTGACCCGGCTTGGTCCACTCGCCGGGATTGACTAGTCGCTCGAGCACGATCCCGTCGATGGGAGACTGCATCTTCACGTGTTCAAGATCAATCTCCGCCTGCCGAAGTGAAAGTGTAGATTTGGCGAGAGCTTCTTTTGCGTCGGCCAGGGCCATCTCATACTTCTCCAAGTCCACCGCCGACCCCATGTTCTTGTTCTGTAGCGCCGTGTAGCGATCGACTTGCCGCGTTTCGTCCCTGATCTTGATTTTACTGGCTTCGACGTAGTCGCGATTAGCCTGAATTGTTGCCTGAATCAGTCGATCATCGCATCGAACGAGAAGGTTGCCTTTTTTCACGAGATCGCCAACCTTGACTGGAACCTCGAGGACCTGAGCGTCGAGTTGTGCCGTAAGCTGGACAGTGCTCGATTGCTCGACCGCGCCGCTACCCCCGATGACGTCTTCAAGCGACTGCCGGCGGACCGGCACGGTTTCGACAGCTGCTGGCGCATTCACTGCCCGAGCCTTGCTGGTGTCGGTGCTGATTACATGCAGGGCGGTTGCAAATACGAGAAGTCCCAGCAAAAAACAAACGGCGAGGAAGACCACCCAGTGGGAACGTTTCATTTGTGATGTTCCAGTTCGGAAAGAAGATGTTCCGGGACCTCCGATGTCGGACGGTTTTGATGTTGCGGTTCGGCCAGAAGATGTGCCGGGCCTTCCGATGTCGGACGGCTTGGCCGCGATTTCAGCTTTCGTTTCTCTAATGTCTGCGATTTCAGTTTTCGTTTCCATAATACAAAGATAATTACCGTAATTGCACCACAGGTCAGTAGTTCATAGATACTCAACCAAGCATTGTCCATACTGAAAATTGCGCCAAGAGTTCGGGTGTGACGGACACCAGGAAGCAATATCAAGGGCGAGCTGAATTTTTTGGGCCACGGCCAGAGCAGGGGAATGCCCGAGCCGGTATTGGTCCACCCCAGCGTCCGGCCGCTGCAGAGGTCAATCAAAAGATGTGAGCCGTATGCCGAGAAGCAGATCATCGCACTTCGCCAGAAACCTGGTGCGATCCGCCACACGCAGCTTACAGCCAGCGCGACGAGGACGCCGGCTGCTAAACTGTGCGTAAACTCATGGTGTAGGCTGTCGTTTCCGAGCAATGCGAGGCTTATGGGAAAATCGAAATCAGGCAAATTGGCAAGCAACACCAGCACGCCGAGTTGGGGAAGATATTGGCGCCATTGCGCGGCCAGCCGAATTTGCAGTTGCTTGGCAAAGACGAGGAAAGTCCAGAATCCAGCAAAGCTGTGTGCGATTGGCGAAGCCATCGGGCAAAATGTTAATAGGTTAACGCGCGCGCAGCAAACGGGGCGGCTTCGTCTTGTGCACTAGCGGGCTCGGTCGGCACCGCCAGAAGTCTGGCGTAAATGCACTCGATCTTCGCACAAATCTGCCGCCACTCGAAGTTGACAAGAATAGTGTTTGGGCTCGTTCCTTGCGTATAGGCCGACTCCCTCATGTTGGCACTACGGGAGATTTCAGATAGGGGCTAACGGGTTCGCGCGATATGATTCGCGCCGGGACGCCCATCACCGTACAGTTGCTCGGCACGTCGCCGCCGACGAACGAGTTTGGGCAGACCACGACGTTGTCGCCGATGGTGAGGTTCCCAAACACTTTGCATCCAGCACCGAAAAACACGTTGTTGCCGATCGTTGGCCTGCCCTCGCCGCGGATGTTGCCGATGCTGACATCTTGGGTCAGCGTGCAACTGTGGCCCATCCGCTTGACCAGAACGAGAACGCCAACGGAATTGTGGACAATTAGCCCGGGGCCTATGTCACTTTCCACTTGAAGGTGGGCGCCGGTCATCATCAGGCAAAGCTGGTTGACCACCAGATAAGTCACGATCATCAATTGACGAAGCACAGGAAGCTTGAGGCTGTAAGCCCAGCGACCGAACCGATACACGACCACCGCCAGTGTTCCGAGTTCGAGGAGCGGCGCGATACGTTTGCGAAACAAAGTCTGATCTTGTGGTCGCACGGCGAACGCGCGGATTTTGCGGTTAATATCGGCACGGATCGTTTCGAACATAGTGATCAACTCCCTTGGCTCGGACTATTCGAGGTAGCCTAGCGCCTGGAGACGTTTCTCAACTTTGGCAGACTCCTCGTCGGCAGTAACTGCTTGAGCGATCCGTCCTGGACGACGGACGAGTGTCCAAATCGCCGCATCCAATCCTGGGATCATCACCTTCGGATCTTTTTTCATTTCGGGAACAGATTAGACATCGTATAAAGTCTTCGAAAAGTTTTGGGTCAGCAGGGGTTAGAGGCACGTCATTTATACACGCGCCATGTCTGCATCCCACTCGCGTCAAACCGAAAATCAGTTGCCCGTGTGCCCATGACACTCAGACGCTCTCTGACAATGTGGCGCTTGTTAAACGGGCAGTAGAGTAACAGGTGGCCGCCACCGCCCGCCCCGGTGATCTTGCCGCCGATGGCACCGGCCTTCTGGGCTTCTTCGTAAAGCTCGTCGATGCGCGGCGTGGTGATGCCCGGGGCGGTCTTTTTCTTGTGCACCCAGCTCTCGTGGAGCATTTCACCGAAACAATCGAGGTCCCCTCTCAGCAGCATTCTTTTCATCTCGATAGCAATTTCCTTGGTCTTGTCCATCGCCGCAAGCGGCTCAGCATTCTCGGCTTTCGTACTCTCCATCTGGTTTTCAATAATTGGCTGGGTCTCGCGGCTTCCGATGTAGCAGAGAAGCAGGTTGTATTCGAGTTCGTTGACGAGGAAATCACTCAGCCGCAGTGGCGTGACGGTCACCTCTTCACCATGGAACTCCATGAAATTGAAGCCGCCAAAGGCAGCGGCATACTGGTCCTGCCGACCACCCTTGATTCCCACGTCGTTGCGTTCAATGTCATAAGCCAGCTTGGCCATCCCCGCGGATGTAATGGGCAGTCCGAGTAACTCGCGAAACAGGCCGATGAGTGCCACGGTGAACGTGGAGGAACTGCCGAGGCCTGAGTTCGGGGGAGCGTCCGCATGGACGAAAAGGTCGAAGCCATCCGAGCGCAATTTGTCGAGTTCGAAGCGCTTCAGCACCCCTTTGGCCAGATCCATTTGACCATCGAAGCCAAAGTGCGCCTCTTCGGTCCAGTAAACCACCGTCCCGTAATCGAACGAGCGGAAGCCGATCGAACGTTCCGACTTTGGCACTAATGTACCATAGACATAGCGCGAGATCGTGGCGTTGAGCACACAGCCACCGCGCGTATCGGCATAAGGTGAAACATCAGTACCGCCCCCGCCGAAGCTTAGCCGCAGAGGCGCACGAGCGCGCACCATTCTTATTTGCTTAAGAAAATTACGAGGCTGCGCAGTCATGATAGATCGGCGGAGGCAAGGGCTTTCCCCTCCATATCTAGCGGAACCGGCAGGCCAAACAACTGCAAAATCATTGGTGCAATATCGATTATACGAAGCCCGTCGATTCGACGTCCGCCTGGCAGACCACCGTTAGCTGGCTGGAAAAGGACGATGCCGTTCTCCGCGTGGTTGGCTCCGTCTGGCCCCGTATCATTTTCGAAAGTGTGTATTTTTCCGCGGCCAACCGTGCCAACGGAGCGCCAGTAGAGACCGCCGAAATAAACGATCAGATCTGGCGCCACGCCGCGCACCTCCTTATACAACTCCTCCGGTCGAAAAACTTGTGTGCCAATTTCGTTTCCTTTTTCATCCGGAATTGCTTTCAGTCCCGCGCTTAGTTCATCACGCACGTTTTCATAATCAGCCGGTGCGATGGTTCCGTTTGGCTCGCGGCCGGCGACGTTGAGAAAGACACGCGCGTAATATCCGCCGTCGCCCCACGCCTTTGTTTGGGACCAATCAACTTTGACTTTTGAGAGCGGCGTTCCGGGGGCAGGCTTTTCGGCCAGAGCCAGGTAGCCATTCGCAATCAGCCACTCGTTAACGCAGATGCCGCCATCCATCCGCTTGGCACCGTGATCGGAGACCACGAGCACGGACGTCGCGTCATCGGCGAACGCGAGTAACTCGCCGATTTCACGGTCGACTTCTCGGTAGTAGTCACGAATCGCGTTCTCAAATTTGTTGCCGGGCACGTAAAAGCGATGAGCCGGGTCCATATTGTCCCACAACGCATGATGGATACGGTCAATACCCATCTCAACCATCATAAAATAATCCCAATCTTCTTTCGCTAGGAGATGTCGCGCAACTTGGAAACGTTTCGAGGTCATCTCATAAATGTCAGCCAAAATCTTCTCCTTGTTGCCGGATCGAAAATCACGCACATCCAAAATATATTCGCCAACCACCCGCTCGATTTCCTGTTTGAGTTCAGGCGGATGCGTGTACTCGCAGGTCGTGTCCGGAGTTAGAAAGTCGGTCACCATTACGCCATTCAACGGGCGTGGTGGGTAGGTTCCCGGCACGCCTATGACAATGGAGCGTTTTCCACTGCGAGAGAGGATATCCCAGAGCCGGTCTTCTTTAATCGCAAGCGAGTTGGCGATGGAATACCGGTCATAGGAGTAATCCGCACGGTTTCGAAACCCGTAAACTCCAAGCCGGCCGGGACTCTTGGAGGACATCATCACCGACCACGCCGGCACTGTGATGGGCGGATCGCACGAGCGGAGCGGTCCGTGCAGCCCGCTCCGGCAGATCGACTTCAAGTTTGGCAAATCATCAAGCCAGCGATCGAAGACCAACTCAGGCGCTGCGCAGTCAAGTCCAATGACCATGACTCGTCTCCGCGCTTTTTTCGGAGCGGCCCCCAAGGCCCCCTCCCGCACATCGCGCCAGGATTGACCCGAAAATATTTTTCTCAACATTGTGCTCTCGAGTGCGTCGCTGTTGCCGACGCATAGATGCGCGCGTCCCGCGATGAGACTCTCAAAATAATGCGCTCTTCGTTCTCGATCTTTGTGACAAAAACCAGTTTCGCTTCGCGTTCAGGCCACTTCTTCATTAAGTCCAATGAAACCTTCACGCTCTAAATGTAGGATGATTTCCTGTGCAGCCTCTTCGGGTGTGAACTCGGCGGTATTGATCACCACTTCAGCATCGGTAGGCTCCTCGTAGGGATCCGAAATGCCGGTGAATTCCTTGATAATTCCAGCCCGCGCCTTCGCGTAGAGACCTTTGCGATCGCGCTGTTCGCATACCTCAACCGACGTGGAGAGATGCACAATAATAAATCCGCCAAGTGGCTCGATCATGGCGCGCACATGTTTGCGAGTGGAGTCGTACGGCGCGATCGGAGCACAAATTGCAATGCCGCCATTTTTGGTGATCTCGGAAGCGACGTATCCGATGCGGTGAATGTTGAGGTCTCGATGTTCCTTGGAGAAGCCAAGTTCTGAAGAAAGATGCTTGCGAACCAGATCACCATCCAAAAGCGTTACCGGTCTGCCGCCCACCTCGAGAAATTTGGTGACGAGAACGCTGGCAATCGTCGATTTCCCGGCGCCGGAAAGGCCAGTGAAAAAGATTGTCAGCCCCTGTTTATGCCGCGGTGGAAAACTGCGTCGCAATTCCTGGATGACTTCGGGATATGTAAACCATGCAGGAATGTCGCGCCCTTCATTTAATCGCTGACGCAAGTCTGTGCCAGAAAGGTGCAAGACGTGTGCGCCCTTGGGAACTTCGTCCTCCGGAAAATACTTATCTTGCTCCTCCACATAGACCATCATGCTAAACGGAACCATGCTTACGCCGATATCAGCTTCGTGTTTCCTGAATAGTTCTTGAGCTTCATAATGCCCATAAAATGGCTTTCCGTCCGCGTCTTTGCCTGGGCCGGCGTGATCGCGCCCTACGATTAGATGTGTGCAGCCGTGATTCTTGCGAATCAAGCCGTGCCAAACCGCTTCCCGTGGTCCGCCCAAGCGCATGGCGAGCGGCAACAGCGAAAGTTTTGCCGTCCCATGCGGGTACTTCGAGAGCAGTCGTTGATAGCAACGGACGCGCGTGAAGTAATCCACGTCACCAAGCTTGGTCACTCCAACGGCGGGATGGATCAGCAGGTTAGCTTCGACCTGTTTCGCTGCGCGAAGAGTCAATTCCACGTGCGCGCGGTGCATGGGATTACGCGTCTGAAACGCCACCACACGGCGCCAACCGAGCCGGGCGAATTCGACTCGCAATTCAGCCGGAGTTAAACGGAGATCCTTGAAATCGTAATGCGACGGCGGCTGGAGACCTTCGATACGGCCGCCCACATACCATGGGTTCTCTTTGTTCAGCAGATAATTCACCCCGGGGTGAACCGGGCTGGTGCTATTAAAAACCGCCTTCGCTTCGCCTCTGCGATCCGGTTGCCACACCTCTTCCACGTGCAGCACCGCGAGCATTACTCCCTCTGCATCCCGCAGCGCGATCTTGCTGCTCCCTTGCTTCAGGCCTTTAGCGAAAGATTCGGAGATATCGAGCGTGATCGGAATCGGCCAGAGAAGGCCGCTCGTGAGCCTCATATTGTGACAGACCCCTTCGTAATCTGCCTTGTTCATGAAGCCGCGTAAGGGAGAGAAAGCCCCGTTCAGCAGCAGTTCAAGATCACGAATGTGGCGGGCCGTCAAATCCCAGGAAGGGAAATCCCTCGATTGTGCTTTTAGTTCAGCCGCTCTTTCGTCATCTACATTGAGATTAATCAGTTCGCCACCGTGTGGAGCGATGATGTGGCTATGGGTTGTCGAAGCGTCCAAATTTATAAACCTCCCAGATTCTCAGCTAATATCTTACAATTTCATCTGCTTTAATGAGGCCGGCAGAAGATAATGATTGCTATGACAAGTGAAGCAATTCCAATACCGCCGTAGCACTTCCCAGCAAGCCTGCATGCCTACGCTGTTGAGCGATGACGATCGTCATCTTCATCAGGGCGCGATGATGTGGCGCCGGATGTGCCATAGCATGGAATGAGAGTTGTGTGTGGATTGCGGATTGAGACAGAAGTTGAATGCGCAAACATCTTACAGTCTATCGGTGATATGCAAATGAATTTCCCGTAAATCACCGCGATTTCGGCGAAAATGCGCGTCCAACGCACGGCTATTCAGCAAATGGCGGCGCGCGGCATCCCCATGGTTGACGTGTACGCGCCGATCCCGGGCAAATTGCCGTTCGAGATGATGAGCGCGGGCCGGGTCGAGCTCAAACAGAAGCAAATGCGAATCCCAACTCATGCGTCGCGCGATCTCGGACGAAATCCGGCCCGTTCTCGTTCCGGCAGCCGAACCAACGAATTGACATTGCGACGATCAAGGCTCTTGACTGTACAGTGATCATTCGTCACTTGTCGCTGATTTGCGCGCGGTTAGCTCAGTGGTAGAGCACTACCTTGACACGGTAGGGGTCACAGGTTCGAACCCTGTATCGCGCACCATTTTTTGCTTCAACGCTCATTTCCATGTCTGATTCTTCTCCAATCCTCGACAAGGCCATTAACGGCTCAATCGAAACGCTGCAGTCGTTAAAAAAGCTCCGATCCGAAGTCGCGCGAGCGGCGGATTTGGTTGCCGATTGCTTAACGAAGGGAAACAAATTGCTCGTTTGCGGCAACGGCGGCAGCGCCTCCGACGCCGCTCATTTCGCGACGGAGATGGTCGTCCGTTTCGCCAAAGATCGTCCCGCCTATCCGGCGATCTGTTTCACGGGCGACGGTGGACTTCTCACCGCCGCGGGGAACGATTACGGTTTCGAGGAGATCTTCGCGCGCCAGGTTGCGGCGTTTGGTCTTCCAGCCGATGTGCTCATTTGCCTGACGACTTCCGGCAAATCGAAAAATGTCCTGCGGGCGCTGGAGGAAGCAAGATCTCGGAAGCTGAAAACCATCGCTTTTCTTGGTCGCGATGGTGGTTCGACCATCGGCATTGCCGATGTCGATCTTCTTGTGCGGAGCGATTCAACCGCCAGAATCCAGGAAGCACACGAGCTTCTTCTCCACGTTCTGTGCGAGATCGTGGAGGAACGTTTGGCGCACGCTTAAACACTTACCGCTTTCGCGGCGCGGCCAGCATCGGGCCAGCACAAATTTTTCTCGGGCCTTCCACGTTAGAAGTCTGATCGTAACGCAGATTCTTCATGACCGTGTTAACGCGAATTCGTAATTCGTTGAACGAGACTCCCGCCTGGCGGGCTTTGCGGAATTCTTTGGCCAGCGCATAGGTAAAAACGCCGTGCCCAATTGCGCCGTGGTGATATTCGTACGCATAACCGCCTTCTTCGCACGCCGTCATAACGACCGGCATGTAAGGTCCCGGACGGCCACTCGGCGCTTTGTCATATTCATTCTCGGTTCGATGCTCGCGCAAACTCATGGCTGCGCCCAATTTCTTGGTGCTGCCATTTCGGCCCATGAATTTTTCGCGCACGGCACGGCTCCCGCCAAAGTTTGG
>QHOW01000254.1 GCA_003219435.1 Verrucomicrobiota bacterium
TTCAGCGACGATTCCCAATGTTTATTCGCCGCGATAAACGCAGCGCGCCGTTGGCGTTTCATGCACGACGATCTCGCAAAGACCGGGGCATTGAGACTCCAGTTTTTTCCAGAACCACGCCGCCATTTTTTCAATCGTTGGATTTTCCAGCCCTTCGATATCGTTGAGATATGAATGGTCCAGCATTTTCAGAAGCGGTTTCATCGCGTCGCTAATCTTCGCATGATCGTAAACCCATCCGATTTTGGGATCGACATCGCCCTCGACGGAAACTTCGACCTTAAAACTGTGCCCGTGCACCCGTCGGCATTTATGACCCTCTGGCGCATTGGGTAAAGTCTGCGCCGATTCAAAAGTGAAATCTTTCGTTAGCCGTGCTCGCATTGCTCAGACTCCCCGCTGCGTCGGGCTCCAGATGAATTTGTGCATCTGAAGTTGAAAACGAACGTCGAGCTTATCGGCCAGGATCCATTCGACGATTTGGCGCGGATCAATCCGGCCGAAAATCGGCGAAAACAGCACCGCATGACAACGTGAAGGCAGATTGTAACGCTCCACCTTATCGCGCGACCATTCGTAATCCTCGTGTGATCCCATCACGAATTTCACTTCGTCGCGCAAAGTGAGATGGTCGATGTTCGACCAAAGATTCTTTTCGACTTCGCCGCTGCCGGGCGTTTTCAAATCCATGATCCGATGGACGCGCGGATCGACTTTCGAAATATCATGCGCACCGCTCGTCTCCAGCAGGACCGTATGATCCGCGTCCGCCAGCATCGACATCAATGGCAACACATTTTTCTGCAACAATGGCTCGCCTCCAGTGATTTCGACAAGAGGACAATGAAAGGCCCCCACGGCTTCGACGATCTCCTTCAGCGTTTGTTTCTTGCCTTCATAAAATGCGTATTCGGTATCGCAATAGTTGCAGCGCAGATCGCAGAAAGTCAGCCGCACAAAAACACAGGGCCGCCCAGCCCAGGTGCTTTCACCCTGGATCGAATGATAAATTTCGTTAACCGTCAGCGTTTTCTCCCGCTCGGGCATAAGCTAAAACGTCTGATGTGAAGAACCGCAAAGCAATGCCCAGTTTTGTTTAAAATGCGACAGGCCTTTCAGCGCGGCGACATGTCGCCGCTTTTAAAGCGCGGACATGTCCGCGCACTCCAAATGCAAGCCTTTTTACATGCTCACAGACCGCACTTCGCGCTGGCTTCGGCTATGCTGGAGCGGGTTCGCAGAAGGGACGCCAAATATCCGTCAACAGAAGGCGCGCCATTGATTCGCGCCAGATTGGCTGGCGTCTCTAGACGAGAAAAAATGGCGTAGGCAATCTTGTTTCGCGGGACCCTCTTCTCACCGTAGCCTGAGGGAACGTTGCTCGACCAGTAGCGGACATATTGCGTGCCGAACCGGTTCTCCATTCCAAGAAAAATCGTGGAATGTCCGTGCTCGGTTTTGCCTACCTGCCGCGACCAGAAAATTTTCATGAAGTCGCCTGGCTTCGCCTGATCAAAGTTATCGAAGTTCGATCCAAGTCCCAGCTCGTGAAAGAGACGGGCGGTGCCCGGTCCATTTGCATTCCAGCGGCCCCAGATGCCTTCCCCATCGCGCTGATCTCGGATGATCAGCTGCTCCAAAGTGCCGTAATCCAGACGAAGGTCGCCGCGCGCGCGCAAGGCCTCGATGGTTCTAATGAAAACAAGATAGGTTGCGCCTGAGCAGAAACTCGGCGAGGCAGCTGAAGGCAGAATGAAAAACTTGCCGGACTCAAAATGGGCCGACGATTGCAGGCGGATCTTGGCGAAATGCGAAACGGAATAACGACCGCCCTGCGGCATCTGTTTGATCTGCTCGAGAATCAGGCTGTTGTAATCTCCGGCGAAAGATGCCTGCGCTGAGAGCCCAAGAATCAGGAGAACAACCGAAGCGGCGAGCCTCTTCACAGCGGAATAGATAAACGCCAAAATGCAATCTGGCAACGCTGTAGCCGCTTTCCTGTGGGAAGCGAAACGCTGATGTGTTTAATGCCCGCGTGTCGCGCCGCCCAGAGGTCGGCGGCTACAGTGATGCGCCGGTTGGCTTTCGCCACGGAGTGTGCTAGACGAAAGCGGATGTTGCGTTTCACCAAAATGAACGGTGCGGGAAACGATTTCGTCCTGATCGACAATCGCGCGGGCGAGATTCATCTAAATCGCAGCCAGATCGCACATCTTTGTGATCGCCACCGGGGAATCGGCGCAGATGGTGTTTTGCTGCTCGAAAAGCCATCAAACCGTGCGGATTTCCGGATGCGCTACTTTAATGCCGATGGCGGAGAAGCGGAGATGTGCGGCAACGGCGCGCGTTGTTTCGCGCGTTTTGCAAACAAGGTCGCCGCTGCGGCAGCCAAAATTTCTTTTGAGACCCCGGCTGGCGTCATTTCAGCCGAGCTCATGGATAATCTTGTGACGCTGCAAATGACTGAGCCGGCTGATTTGCGATTAAACGTCCCGCTTCGCGTCGCAAAGGAAGATAAAGCCATCCACTTCATAAACACCGGCGTGCCGCACGTAGTAATCCCGGTCCCGCAAGTTGACGATGTTGATGTCCAGAGAGACGGCGCAGCCATTCGCTGCCACGAGATGTTTTCACCAAAGGGCGCCAACGTAAATTTTATTGAGAAGCGGGGAGCGAACAAGATTGCGGTCCGAACTTATGAGCGCGGCGTGGAAGACGAAACCCTCGCGTGCGGCACCGGCGTGGTCGCGAGCGCGCTCATTTTCGCCGCCACCGAGGACGCTAATGGTCCGATCGGAGTTCTCGTCCGCGGCGGAAGTGAACTTCAGGTGGGGTTTGAGAAAGCGGGAACGAAATTCAAGAACGTGACCTTGACCGGTCTAGCCGATTTCGTTTTCGAGGGAACCATCGACGTCTAGGCGATTTACGTTGTAACCCTTTTTAACTTTGTAACGTACTTCATGTTTCGCGGCACGTTCACGGCACTTGTCACTCCGTTTCGCGACGGAGCGATCGATAGTTCCGCTTTTGCGAACTTGGTCGAAGCGCAAATCGCCGCCGGAATTACCGGAATCGTCGCGGTCGGGACGACCGGCGAATCGCCGACGCTTTCACACGAGGAACGCGAACAAGTGATCCGGCTTGCGGTCAAAACTGCAAACAAACGCTGTCAGGTGCTCGCCGGCACGGGCTCCAACGCCACGCACCATGCCGTGGCCGATACGAAGATGGCCGAGAAACTCGGCGCCGACGGCGCGCTCCTCGTCGCACCTTATTACAACAAGCCAAGCCAGGAAGGTTTGTTCCGGCATTTCAAAACAATCGCGAACGCAACTTCTTTACCCATCGTCCTCTACAATATCCCGGGCCGCTGCGGCGTGGACATCGCGCCGGATACAGTGGCGCGCCTTGCGAAGGAATGCCGGAATATTGTCTCGATCAAGGAAGCCAGCGGGAGCGTCGAGCGCATCAGTGAGCTGCGCATGCGTCTGCCCGATTCGTTTACCATTTTGAGCGGGGACGATTCGCTGACCCTTCCGTTCATGTCGGTCGGAGCGGCCGGCGTCGTCAGTGTAGCCTCGAATTTATTTCCGGCGGAAGTTTGTGCACTCGTCCGCGCTTTCGAATCAGGCGATGTAAAATCGGCGACGGATTTGCACCACAAAATGTTTGCGCTCTTTAAAAATCTATTCATCGAGCATGTCTGGCGAAGTTCGCCTGCCATTGTGCGAAATGAGCGAAGCGAATCAGGCGCGTTTACGCAACACTCTCGAGGCCTTTGAGCGCGCCCGATGAAACCTCCGGTGCGTGTGTTGCTCGTTGGCGCGGCCGGGCGCATGGGAAAGACGATTGTCGATCTTGCAAAGGACGACACGAACATCGAGATCGTGGCACAATGCGATATCGGGGATGCCATTGGATCTGCGGTAAAAAAATCAGATGTAGTGATCGATTTTAGTCATCCGGACGCAATCGATGGGATTTGCCGGTCGGCATTACAAGATCAACGACCCCTCGTTATTGGAACAACCGGACATTCCGCGGAACAACGCGCCGCGATTGAACGAGCCGCCCAGTCCGTTCCGGTTGTTTTCGCGTCGAACTTCAGCGCAGGCGTGAACGTGCTTTTCGCTGTGGCGCGTAATACTGCGGAGACACTTGGCGCTGAATTCAATGTTGAAATTGTTGAAACGCATCATCAGATGAAGAAAGACGCGCCCAGCGGAACCGCGAAGACCCTCGCCGCCATTTTGCGCGAGGCGCGGAATGCCAATGATGAGATCTCTATTCAGTCGATCCGCGAAGGCAATGTGGTCGGCGAACATACCGTAATTTTTAGCGGGCCGGGCGAGCGTCTTGAGATGACGCATCGTGCAGCAAGTCGTGAAATTTTCGCCCGCGGAGCACTGCGCGCGGCGCGCTGGATCATCGGGAAACCCACAGGTCTTTACAGCATGCAAGATGTGCTTGGACTGTAGCTGTAGCCGGGGGTCGTTGACCCCGGCTGCCGCGATCAACGATCACGGCTACAACAACAATGAGAACAGCCGTCGGACTCGGATCGAACCTTGATGATCGGCTCGAAAATTTGCGAGCTGCCCGGCAACAAATTTGCAATCTTGCGAATATCCAGCCGCCCATTCTCTCTTCGGCAATTTACGAAACCGATCCGGTAGATTGCGAACCCGGAGCGCCAAAATTCCTGAATGCGGTCGTTGAGTTCGGTTACAATGGCGATCCGCTACAGCTGTTGAAAAAATTGAAAGGCGTCGAGGACGCACTTGGCCGGCCGCGCGAACATGCGCGGAACGTTTCTCGCAGGATCGACATCGACCTCCTCTACATCGGTGACATGAAAATCAACGACGGAGAATTGGAATTACCGCACCCGCGGATGCACTTGAGGAAATTCGTGCTTCAGCCCCTCGCCGACATCCGGCCGGAGTTGATCCTGCCGCGGCAGGCGAAAACCGTTCGGGAGTTGCTCGCGCAGCTTAATGACACATGTAACGTAGTTCGCGTCAGGAACGACTGGGAATCGCAATGAAAGATTTTCGTGAAATGAAGCGTCGCGGCGAACGAATCACCGCCCTGACAGCTTACGATTACCCAACCGCGCGCCTGCTCGACGAAAGCGGAATCGATATCATTCTGGTGGGCGATTCGTTAGGCATGGTTGTGCTCGGCTATCAGGACACCACGCGTGTGACGCTCGAAGAGATGCTGCATCACACCCGCGCGGTGGCTCGTGGTGTGAAACAGGCCCTGCTCGTCGCCGATATGCCGATTCATACTTACGATACGCCCAGGCAGGCGGTAGACACGGCTAAACGATTTGTCGAGGCCGGCGCGCAAGGGGTGAAGCTCGAAGGCGGTACGAGCCATGTCCCACAAATCGAAGCGATCACCCGGGCGGGAATTCCATTCATGGCGCACATTGGGATGCTGCCGCAGAGTGTGCGGGAGGAAGGCGGCTACAAAGTCAAAGGCCGCACGCAATCCGAAGCGGAAGTCCTGATTGCGGATGCGCATGCGGTGGAAAAAGCCGGCGCGTTTTCTGTAGTATTGGAGATCGTCGTCGCCGATATCGCGAAGCGAATCACGAATGCGATTGGAATTCCAACCATCGGCATCGGATCTGGCGAGCAATGCGATGGGCAAATTTTAGTAACGCACGATTTAATCGGTTTGTTTCCGTGGTTCACTGGCGGACGAAATTCGCAAGGCCGCGCGCGCCTTTATCGAGCGTACGCGAGGAAGTGGCGTAGGAAGATAGGCATCCAGCCTGTCTCGGCGAACAGGCATCTTGCTTGTCGAATCCGCGAACCAACAGGCTGGGAAGCCTGTCTGCCAGGATAGCCAAGATGGCTATCCTCCGCTCGCACCGTGGCTCGCGCGTCCAAATGTGTTATTTTATGGCCGAGCGACATGAGAATTTCTGACTTTGACGATTTCGACAGCGTGGCGACCGAGGGTCTGCTCGCGGGCAGCAGGGAACGCAGTTGGCTCTGGTTCGGATTGATTGTCTCCCTGGGACTGCACGCCGCGCTCTGCACGTATTTTTACCGGACGCATTTTCAATCTGTGGCGGCCGTGATCGTCCCGAGCGAGCAGACGCCCACGTTCAAGGTTAAGAGCATTGTGGATTCGAATCTTGAGAAAAGCAGCGTAGATCAGACGAACCCGGCCGCGAAACCGGAGCCAGACAAAACGGATGCGCAGTTGCCGGACGAAAAAAAATCGTTCGACAAACTATTACAGGACATTCAAGCGAGCGCGGCGCTGCCGGATGACGTGCGCGATGTTTTGCCGGACCAACCGAAAGTGGAACAACCGAACGTGAATTCCGTGCTTAGCGAAATCGAGCGCTCGGCTGCGCAGAGTCTCGCCAGCGATCCCAACGCGACGCGCGACCAATCGCTGCTCAACAACAACGCGGCATCAGGCCGCCCGCAACCAGCCCTTAGCGGAACTGAGCTTGCCACGAGCACCACGATTAAGCGGCCCAATACTTTCACCAGCAAGTTGCCCGGCGACAGTGCCGGGCCAAACACAGGGCGCGCACCGGGCTTCAGCGATTTGGATCAATTGCTCGCGCAAAAAGGTCCGCTCGGGTCGGGGACAAAATTGCGAATGCCGGACGATCAACTGTTCGAATATGACAGCGACGGGCTGCAACCGAGCGCCGTTGGGCAATTGCAAAAACTTGGCACGCTGATCCAACGCAATCCGAAAGCCACATTCTCAGTGGAAGGCTATACGGATTCGTTTGGGTCAATGGAGTACAATTTCGATCTGAGCCAGCGGCGCGCCGACAGCGTGAAACGATATCTCGTCGAAGCGATGGGAATCAGTCCCGCGCAAATCCAAACCCGCGGTTATGGAGCAACGAA
>QHOW01000255.1 GCA_003219435.1 Verrucomicrobiota bacterium
GGCTTCGCTCCGGAAGCCCATTACATCGTGCACGACGCCTCGGGTAAGAGCATCGTGATCGAGTATGTTGGCGGCAAACTCAACGTCTATGACAATCCGCTGGGCGTGGTTACCAACTCGCCGTCGTTCGATTGGCACATGACCAATCTGCGCAACTATGTGAATTTTTCGATGACCAACGTTCCTTCAGTGAAACTGGGGTCGATTACGCTTCAGGCGTTCGGTCAGGGCTCCGGGATGCTCGGGCTACCGGGAGACTTCACGCCGCCGTCGCGCTTCGTTCGCGCCGTCGCGTTCAGTCAGTCAGTCCTGCCGTCAAAGACCGGAAACGACGCAGTTCTTGAGGCTTTCCATATCCTGAACCAGTTCGACATCCCAAAGGGCGCGGCCCGCGAACATGAGAAGGATGAGCACGGCAATATCCTGGCCGACTATACGATTTGGACTGCGGCCAGCGATCTCAAGGCGAAGAAGTATTATTTCCGCACTTACGAGAACAGCCAGATCCGAATGGTGGACCTCATGAAGATGAATCTTGATGGAAAGGACATGGTCAAGATTTCGATGAAGGGCGGGGAAAGCATCAAATCATTGAACCCTTAGCCCCCAGTTATCATCAAAGGACGATTGGAAGCGCGTGTTTGCATTTGAGAACTGAAGCGAGAACATCACCGTGAAGCAGTCAAAGTATTCATGAAATTCTTTCTGTGGTTCGCGGCCGTAGCGGTTTTGACGCGAGGCTCCGCATTTTGCGACACGGCGCAGTTTGCCCCAACAATTGCGAACAAGAATTCGCCGCCCGGCAAAGCGCCGGACGGCATGGTCTGGATTCCGGGCGGCGAGTTTTCGATGGGTGCCGCCGTGAACGGCGAGGGCAGCCACGAAATGCCGATGGCCTCGAATGACGCTGGGCCGGTGCACCGCGTTCGCGTGGACGGATTTTGGATGGATGTAACAGCGGTAACAAACGAGCAGTTCGAGAAGTTCGTTAAAGCGACCAGTTATGTCACGATTGCAGAGCGGACGCCGACCAACGAAGAATTTCCGACCGCACCGGCTGAAAATCTTGTTGCGGGCTCAGTTGTGTTCGCGCCGCCCGATCACGAAGTTCCGCTCAATGATCATTATCAATGGTGGAGCTACGTGAAAGGCGCGAACTGGCGTCATCCGCTCGGACCGCAGAGCGACATCAAAGGGAAAGAGAAACATCCAGTCGTTCAGATCGCTTACCCCGACGCGGAAGCCTACGCGAAATGGGCGGGCAAACGTTTGCCGACCGAAGCGGAGTTTGAATTCGCAGCGCGCGGCGGGTTAACGGGAAAAATCTACGTCTGGGGCGACGAATTTCGGCCCGGTGGAAAATGGATGGCAAATACCTGGCAGGGAAAATTTCCAGTGAAAGATGGGGGCGAAGACGGTTGCGCCGGCATCGCGCCGGTAAAGAGTTTTCCGGCGAACGGTTACGGCCTGTACGAAATGGCCGGCAACATCTGGGAATGGTGCAGCGATTGGTATCGTCCCGATTATTACAAGACGCTGGCTGAGAAAGGCGGCATCGCGAAAAACCCGCAAGGGCCGGACTTACCGTTCGATCCGGCCGAGCCGAATGAAAAAAAGCGCGTCCACCGCGGCGGTTCGTTTCTTTGCAACGATCAATACTGTTCGCGCTACATCGTCGGCACGCGTGGCAAAGGCGAGATTAATACCGGTACCAATCATCTCGGCTTTCGCTGCGTGATGACGCAACCGGAGCAAGTGAAAACGAGCGAGCGGGCAGCGAAACAAAAACAATGAAACATCTCGGGACATTTCTGAAAACGACGATGCTCGGCGGACTGTTCGTGCTGCTGCCGGTGGTAGTATTGGTTTACCTTCTCAGGCAGGTGTTTCAAATAGCGGTCGGCGTGGCGACGCCAATCGCCTCGACTTTGTCAAAAGCAGGCATCCACGAACCGCAATTCCCGGTCCTATTCGCGATCGCGCTCATGCTGATTGTATCATTCATTCTTGGATTGCTGGCCTTCGCCCCTGGTGGGAAAGCGGTGGGGCGCTGCGCTATTCATGCCGTTCCCGGGATACCGCGCGATTAAACTAATGACTAGGAGCGTAGCTGGCTCGGATGACGTGGAAACCTTCAAGCCAGTGCTGATCGTCTCCCCGGGCGGGCAAAAAGAGATTACTTACCTGATCGAGGATCACGGCGACGGTAACGCTACCGTGATGATGCCGCGACTGCCTACACCGATGGGTTCTTCGGTCAAGATCGTACCGAGCGCGCAGTTGCAGATTTTGCCGGCGCGGCCGACCGACGTGACGCGCGTGCTTGGCGACTGCGGCCTTGGCCTGCTCTAGCTTCTGCAAAAAAACAAGTCAACCAACCGACAACCATCGGATCCGCGCCCATGAAGAAAACACTTACAGCGAGCCTCCTTGCTCTTCTTGCAACATTTCCCATCTATGCACAGCCCGCTTTCACGCCAACAGATGCGCCAGACTACGAGGAACTGCCCGAGCTAAGAGCGAGCGAGATTCTGCGTCCGGAAATTCTTAGCGGACCTCATCATAAGGTGCAGGAGCCGGTGCCCACGTATTCCGGTGCGAACCGCTTCAGCATCGACTCAGACTTCGGCGTTTTCGAAGCCGAGGGAAACGAAATGCTTATCCGCCGCGTCAACGAAATTAATGCGATTTCACGTCTAAAGGAGGTCTCGCGAACCGACGAATATAAAAACGCGCTGTTGAAAGCTGCGAAGAGCCCGGTGGCGGCGGCGAAAAGCATCGTGACCAATCCGGTCGGTACCGTCGCAAGCGTGCCGAAAGGCCTAATGAAATTCATGGGCCGCGCCCGTGAGTCAGTTAAAGGAATCGGAAAAAAAGGCGATTCGAACGCCGCCGACGGAAGTAAAATGCAACAGATGATCGGTTTCACCGATACGAAACGGAAAGTGGCGATCGATCTCGGTGTCGATCCGTACAGCACAAATACCGTGCTGCAGAAAGAGTTGGACGGGATCTCCTGGGCTTCGTTCGCCGGTGGATTGACCTTTCAGGTTGCGACCATGCCGATCGGCGGTCCTGCTCTAACGGTCACGGGCGTGACGGGTACTTTTCAAGATGTCCTGCGGGACAAGTCTCCGACCGATCTGAAGATCATGAATCGCAAGATTCTCCTTGGCATGGGAGCAAGCGCCGCGGACACGGAAGCATTCTTGAACAATGGCGCTTTCTCGCCTTCGGCACAAACTGCGTTTGTTCTCAATCTCAAATCACTCGATGGCGTTGCCAATCGAGGGGCATTCGTCCGGCTGGCTGCGAAAAAAAGTTCGGACGAAG
>QHOW01000256.1 GCA_003219435.1 Verrucomicrobiota bacterium
GAGATGACGATTCTCAGTCGCCGAATGAAATATCGACGTCGCGCGCCGTTTGCACCATCTCGCCATTGGGCGGAACGAGACGCAACCGGTTGACGGCCTCGGCGATTGGCACGTGGCGCACTTGATAATTCTGGTAGCTGACCATCGATCCAAAATGTCCTTCGTTGGCCAACTGCACAGCCTTCACTCCGAAACGCGTGGCGAGAATTCGATCCAGCGTCGTGGGCGCACCGCCGCGTTGCAGATGACCCAGAACGCAGCAGCGCGTTTCTTTATCAGTGCGTTTGGCGATCTCATGCGCCACGAGTTCGCCAATTCCGCCGAGCCGAAATTCGCCGCCTTCCACGTCGCGCTTCACCTGTTGGCCATGTTTTGGCCGCGCACCTTCTGCGACAATCACGACCGTGCCCAGGTAACCAGCCGCCTCACGCGCCTTGATCACGCCAGCGATCTTATCGAAGTCGAATGGGATTTCGGGAATCAGAATAACATCGGCGCCGCCGGCGATGCCGCCGTGCAATGCGATCCAGCCGGCGTGGCGCCCCATCACCTCGACAACCATGACACGCCGGTGACTGGTCGCCGTGGTGTGCAATCGATCAAGTGCGTCCATCACCACATCGACCGCAGAATCAAATCCGAAAGTGGTCGCCGTTGCTTCAAGATCGTTGTCGATGGTCTTCGGGACTCCGATGCAATTAATGCCGGCTTCCTGCAATTGCTGGGCTGTCACCATGGATCCGTCGCCGCCCACAATGATCAACGCCTTTACGCGAAGCTCGTTCAGGATCTTTTTGGCGTCGGCAATGACTTTTGCCGGCACAATCGTCCGATCTCCGGCGCCGACTTTCGCGACAAAATGACCACGATTGGTTGTGCCGATAATCGTGCCGCCCAGGGCCATGATTCCATTAATACTCTCCCGATCGAGAATGACATGATTGCCGGGGGGAAGAAGTCCTTCGAATCCATCGCGAAAACCAACAACCTCCCAACCGTGTTTTTCCGCTGCGAGTACTACTCCGCGGAGAACAGCGTTCAGTCCCGGGCAATCGCCACCACTGGTCAGAACACCAATTCGTGGCTTCATTTTCGTAACAACGCGGAACGCGGCTAGAGCATTTTCTTAGGGTCGGCAACACGACCGGAGGCAGCCCACTGATCGTAGAGCTGCCAACCGCGCTGGACGAACCCGGCGCCTTCACCGAAGCGATTCGTGCTGCCGAGCAGCACCACGATCAAATGACGCGGGAAGACAGTAATCATTTCACCTTGCTTGACGACTTCTGGCTCCCGGTTTGCGGACAAAACCAAACAGTCGCCCGCCCGGCTTGTGCGCCCGGTTTTGACTCCGTCGATGCCATTTGTCCCCAGAAGTTCGTTCGTGTTGCGAAGCACATAACTGAGCCGTTGCCCGCCTCGATCGAATGAAATTTGACGCGACTTTTGGGACACATAAAAACGGAAGCTCGCTTTGTTCATGGCGTACCGAGTCAAACGCGCCATGTCCTCGGCGGTCGAATATGGCATCGGCCGCACGTTTTTATCGATGCCATGTGGATTAACAAAACGGGTGCGCTCCATCTTGAGCTGTTTGGCGAGCGCATTCATCTGGGCAACGAACGCGTTGGCTGGCGTCAGTTTCGAGCTGACGTCACCGGGCAAGAGTGAGCCTAGTTGCGAGCCAACGTGGTGCGCCAGCGTATAAGCCGCGATGTTGTCCGATTGGACGAGCGCAGCATACAGAAGATCGCGCAACGTGATGTTGTCGCCCGGCTGAAAGCCGATGTTGTTTTCCATGGTGCCGGCAAAGGCTTCTTGCGGGATCGTAACCACCTGATTGAGGTCGCCCGATTTTTGTTCCGCCCAATCCAAGACCACACTTGCGGTGGCGATTTTGGTCAGGCTGCCAATTTGCGTTTTCTTTCTGGCTTCTTGCGCTTCCAAAACGTAGCCGGTCTTTGAATCGACAATGATATATGCCTGCGCGGCCATGGCTGAAGGAAGTACGGCCGCGCTCGCGAGAAACGTGGTAACGACGGCGAAAAATCGATGTGAAAAGCGCATAATTACCCCTGGAACCGCAGCACCTTAATCGACGCATTCTGATTGGCAACACGCTGAGATAGAAAAACGCTGTTGGCGCGACAAACCTCGTCGCTCACACCATTTTTTGAGGCGCCCGCGAGCGGCTAAGCAGCAAGCGCATCAAAAAATAGACAATCAAAGCGGACGGCACTGCCAGGAAAAGCGAACCGACCAACGCGGGCCAGACGATTCGCGAAAAGAGGTGCCAGCTCAGATAATCGTGCAATCCGAAATGCCCAAAACGCACGCGGTCCGGCGCGTGATGATACAACGTCCACCAACCGAGTTTGTACTCTGCCAGGTAGACCGCCGGCATGGCGAGGATTAGTACGTCATGCAACGTCACGGCGATTGCCGCCGCGATCTTATTACATCGACATATCCATGCGATTACGATGGAAAGCAGCGTTTTCAGGCTCCAGAGCGGTGTGAAACCGAAAAAGATTCCAATAGCGGAGCCGAGTGCGATTGAGTGCGGCGTGTCGGC
>QHOW01000073.1 GCA_003219435.1 Verrucomicrobiota bacterium
TTCAAGCCATCGCCACAACGCTCGATCTTAAGGTCGGGCACGTTCGGGTAAAATCTCAGCCGTTTGGCCAACTTGATACCTTCGCGCAACTGCACGACGGACAGATTCTTCGCCGCCCACTTTTGCACGACCGGAAGCGGCAGAACATTATAGCGAGGAAGTCGGTCTGCCATAAGCTAGCCTAATTTCGATAATGCATCACCGACTCTGTTCCACCCTGTTCTCGTGACAGAATACGTTCGTGGCGTATGCGTGTGTATCCATCCTGACTTAATTGCTACTTTAATGTCCCTAGGAAAATTGCTTGGAGCGCCTTCTTTTGCCTGTCTGAACACGGAGTCTGAACACGGAGTCCATGTCGGCGCTTTTCCATGGGGTGCTCCCGCCTCTCGCCTCATGCCAGGCACCCAGAAGCAAGATTTTCTCCCAGCGCATTTGATTCAACAACTCCGCCGCACCGTAGCTACTGAGGCGGGCTTTCAAGCCTTCCTCATCGTCGATGGCCGTCGAAGCCAGGTTGCCCGATGTGTCTGTCGCTCCAGTTGAGGCGGCAGCAGGTGAAGCGGCATCTTGGTCTCGATATTCTTGTGTGATCTTAATTAACTCGCCCAAGGCTTCATCTTTGACTAAGGCTTGCAAATTGAGCCCGGGCGCCTGAAGGATAACTTTTACCGCAGAAATGCGAGCCGGAGATCAGAAATGCGTTGCGGAAAACTCTGGGCAAGCTTTGGCCAAGCTGAGCAGCGAGTCTTGGCTCGCTCGCATCGCTGTTCATTTGCCCTCGCCACGGCTGCAATCCGCCGACGAACGTATGAGAGTGATTGCATAGCGCTAGCGAATCCGCTTTGATGAGCGGCGGTGCAGCTGCAGACGCGACGCGATTTTCTTTCTCTCGCCGGCAAAGGTCTCGGATTGGCCGCGCTTTCTTCAGCGACGGTGGTGTCATTGCTGAAAAACGTCGAGGCGGCCAGCAGGAATGTGACGCATCTCACGCCGGAAGAAGCGGCGATGGATGAAGATTATTGGGCCGTCATTCAAAATTCGTTCAGCGTCACGCGCGGCATCATTAACCTGAACAACGGCGGCGTTTCGCCCAGCCCGCGGACGGTAACCGAAGCGCTGGTGCGTTACATCTGGGAGCAGGAAGACGCCACTGCCTACACCATGTGGCAAATCCTCGAGCCGCAATGCGAAACCATCCGCACTGAGCTGGCCGAACTGTTCGGTTGCGACCGGGAAGAGATCGCCATTACGCGCAATGCTTCGGAGTCGCTCGAGACTCTATTGATGGGCATGGATCTCAAGTCAGGCGACGAAATTCTCACGACGACGCAGGATTACCCGCGCATGCTCACGACGCTGCGCCAGCGCGAAAAGCGCGAAGGTTTAAAGCTGAAGCTGATCCAGATTCCGATTCCGCCGAAGAACCTGGAAGAGATTATCGCAGCGTTCGAAAAAGGGATGACCGACCGCACCCGGCTGATCCTGATATCGCATCAAATCAACATCACCGGTCAGATCACGCCGGTGAAAGCCGTCTGCGAAATGGCGCGCGCGCGAGGCATCGAGACGATTGTGGACGGCGCGCATTCTTTCGCGCAGTTCGATTTCAAACAGAAAGAGCTTGGCTGCGATTACTTTGGCACCAGCCTGCACAAGTGGTTGTACGCGCCAAAAGGCACCGGCATGCTTTATGTGAAGCGGGATAGAATTGACAAGCTCTGGCCGCTTATGGCCGCCGAAGCGAAGCAGGCCGCCGACATTCGCAAGTTCGAAGAGATCGGCACGCACTCGGCCGCGCCGAAGCTCGCGATCGGCGAAGCGCTTCTGTTCCACAACGGCATCGGCGGCAAGCGCAAGGAAGCGCGGCTGCGTTACCTGTCGCGTTACTGGATGAACCGGCTCAAAGACGTGCCGAAGATTCGGTTCAATACTTCGTTCGATCCCAAACAATCGTGCGCAATTGGCAATGTTCAGATCGAAGGTACAAATCCGGAAGCGGTGACGAAATACCTCTTCGACAAACATCGCATCTTCGCCGCTCCGATTGTGCACGAAGAATTTCAGGGTATTCGGATCACGCCGAACCTTTACACAACGCTTGGGGAATTGGATCGTTTCTGCGAGCAAATGGAATTGATCGCCCGCCGCGGGCTGCCGGTGTAGCGAGGGACTTCGGAGTTGGGAGAAGATTGGAGATTGGAAATTCGAGATGATCGCGCTGGCTCATCATTAGAACGGCAACACCTTAAGCGGTTCATGATCGGATTTGAAGCGCTCAGCCACTGTGCGCAGGATTTACATCCTGTGCCATTAGGAATATGGTCCTTCGCATGAGTACGCTGACGGAAATTCAGGAGGCCATCAGCCAGCTGTCTCCGTTGGAACAGCAACAGCTGGCCCGCTGGTTTGAGGAAGAGCTCGAGGATGCCTGGGATGCAGAGATCGAGGAAGATGCAAAGGCTGGTAAGCTCGATCGACTCTATGACCAGTTGAAAAAAGAGGACGGCGATAACCACGCGGTCTCACTGGATGACTTCCTCGACGACACACAGCTTTCGTAGTCGTTTCCGCCTGCTTCCCACTTCAGTCCAGCATCTCGCGCGGAAGAATTTCAAACTTTGGCAGGAAGATCCGGAGCATCGATCCCTCCGTTTTAAGAAGGTTGGGCGCTACTGGTCCGCTCGAGTGGGCGCTCGTTATCGGGTTCTGGCGAGGATTCAGGGTAATCACGCCGAATGGTTCTGGATCGGTCCGCATGATGAATATGAGCGGCTGCTGAAGCAGTGAGCGAGATTGAAAATCCCGTTCGCAGCCAAACTGCGAACGCCGAAGGTTTTCGCCCACCACTCGCCGCTGCGAGCAAGCTTTGGGCAACCTGAGCAGGAGCCTTGACTCGCTTGTGATAAAGCTGATCACATCTTAGAAGCGCTTTATCGGGGAGTCAGAGGGCGGAGGACAGAGGACGAAGGTTGAGCGAAAGCCAAGCTCCGTTTTGCGAGCTTAACGCTGATGCGTTATTGTTTCTGGTATGAGCGCCACTGAAATCATCGAGCAATTCAAAGCCCTCCCCGCGAGTGAACGAGCGCAAGTCGCGAGGTTCGTCGTGGAAAATGATGATTGGTGGGTCCCCGAAGCCTTCAAGCAAGGCATGGCCGATGCCGAGGCGGGACGATTTGTCGATCTAGATACCGCACTCAATGAGCCGTATCCAGGCGATAAATGAAATATCGTTTTCGCGCGACTCGCGCGTTTTGGTGCAGTTTTGGAAACTTGTCCCCTTAGCAACAAGGTAACGCACGTCAGGCGTTTCTTATTTTCAAGCAAGCGGCTGCCTCTACAGATCAAGCAGAGTGCAGATTTGCAGCCCGAGCGTCGCACGGCGACGCTGCTACAACTGGATCAAGCCGCGTCGGGTAACAGTAGCGACAGCTTTGGTCCGGCTAATGCCAGCACACCACTTTTGTTTCCTCCCTCGAAAGAGGTGCCGACCACTCTCTCTTGTGTAGCACTGAAAATCCTCCGGCTGCTTCGTGTGACGCGGCACAGTCATGTCTAGGGTTGGAAGCAAACAAAATATCAAATGAAAACAAAACTACACCAAACCACTCCGCGACGCAGCCCTCGGCAGTTGTTTCGAAAACGTGCGTGCAGGCACGACCCGATGCTCCAGCTAAACATGTTGTTCTTTAACTTCACCGACGGATGGGGCCGGGTTTTTTCCAAAGAGCAATATGGACGCTTCTCCACGTGACAATTCGACGCAGCCAACCGGATCTGTGCCGATCGAGATGAACGCAGCGCGACAATCCGTCGTAGTCAGATCGCGGACTTCCGCCAAGCGCATTCTGCAGCTGGTGTTCTAAATTATGAAACGCTATACACTCCGAGCGGCACTTCACGACGCCAAACTCTTGAACCAATTACGTTTGGAATACCGCCGGACCAATAGGAACCGGCGCAAAGATTCCCCCTTCCGCTGGCTGTCCCGATACTTGACCAGCGTGAGGCAACGCCAACGCCATCTCGACTTTGGACACGAAAACGTCCGTCATGACGGAATATATTAATCTGGCCGGGGGATGATTGGACTTTCTTTATCTCATGATCACGTTTTGTTACCGAAAGGTGTATCCCATATTGTGCTTCGAATTCCGGGCCGCCGATTAACCTGGCGTTCAATGTCGGACTGGTGTGAGGATCGGGTAATGATGATCGGCCGGAATTTGTTTTGCTGATACACTTTCCGAGCGTAGCCCAGCGTTTTCGATACGCCGGGGAATCAGGATTTGTGATGGATCATCCGGGATTGCTTTGATTGTCACCCGGGGCGAGGAGATGACCGAAGAAGTGGCCGGCGAGGAGAAAGATGATGCCGGCTGTTCCGCACAATCCTGCGTGCAGAAGCCAAAACTGTGACGCAGACATCTTCTCCAAGAAACCGCCGATCCAGCCAACGAGATTGTTGGCGGCGAAAAAGGCCAGATAATAAATGCCGATGATGGTGGCAGACAAGGCAGCCGGCGCAACGCGCGCATAAAGCGCAAGCGAAACGGGAAAAACGTTGGCGAACCCGATGCTGTTGAGCACGTGGAATGCGATGAGCCAGCCGATCGAAACTTTCTGGCCAGAACTGGCGGCGATTGCCGCGCCCATCGCGAGCGAGAGCATCCCGGTCACGGCGCAGAGACTGCCGATGCCGATCTTCGTAATCTCTGCCGGCTCCGGGAATTTCTTCGACCAGAGTCGCCAGAACACAACAGCGCCGACCAGAAAACTGACGGAGACGATCGAATCGAGGGTAATCAGCCATGTTGTCGGCATTTTGTGTCCGAAGAAAATGAGATTAGCGCTCCGCTCCGCCCAAACCAGATAGGCATTGAAGATTTGTTGATTGCTGATGACGGCGATCGTGAGGACGGGCAAAAGCGCGAGTAGGGCGATGATGGCCATTCGTTCCCGATGCGTCAGGCGCGGCTTCGGCGCTCTCTTGCTTTTCTCGACAACGGGCGAATCGGGAGGCAGCCATTTGCGGCCGGAAAGATAAATTGTCAGACCGATCAGCATGCCGACGCCTGCCGCGCCGAAACCCCAATGCCAGCCGTAAACTTCGCCGAGTGTGCCGGCGATCAGCGGCGCGGCAATTACTCCACCGTTGATGAATATGTAATAGATCTGGAAAGCGTCCGCGCGCCTGTTGTCGCCAGTCGCGTAGAGCGCGCCGACCTGGCTGGCGAGGTTTCCTTTAAAACAACCGACGCCTGTGAGCAGGCACATGAGCGCGAGAAGAAACGTCACATCGAACGCCATAAGAAAGTGTCCGGCGGCCATGAGCAACGCGCCGAGCGTGACGGTGCGTGTGCGCCCGATTACACGGTCGGCTAACAATCCGCCGCCGATCGGTGTGAGATAAACGAAACCAGTGTAGAGGCCGAAAATGGCCGACGCGAGCGCCTGCACCGACAGCGGACCCCGGTAGATGGTCTCGAGTAGATGGCGAAATGGACCAAACCCGGCGATGTTCTCAATGTGTCCGGGATGGAGGAGGCGGTTGACCATGTATAGCACGAGCAGCGATTGCATTCCGTAATAGGAAAAGCGTTCCCAGGCTTCGGTGAACGCGATGTAGGCGAGCCCGCGCGGATGCCCGATGAAACTGCGGTCCTCCGGGTTATGCATGGCCGGAGAGTGTTGCCTCACACGCGCTTTGGCAAGAACGAGTCGAGGTTCTGGCGGAAAAATTCGATGGCGTTCGAAGACAGTCAGTCGGCAACCGGTTCAAATCCGGCGAACATTTCCTCCGCTTCGCCCAGATTTTTGAGAGGGACGAACTCGCACGCCGCGGAAAATTTGTCCCACATCGCCCAGACATTCGGATTCTTGTGCGCGGCGGCGATCGCTTCCTGCGATTTCCATTCTGAAACTTCAATGATCGTGCCGTCGCGCGCGCGCATGATGATTGGCTCGCGATCGGTCACAAGTCCTTCTTTGCGCAGAATTGGCACGCGGTTGCCCACGAGGTCCAATAGCTCTGTTTCTTTTCCCGGCTTGGGTCGATACGCCACGATCACGATTACGCTCTTCATACGCTCGGCATAATGGCCACTTTGTTTGCGCGAAGAAGCCAATTCTCGCCCAGATCGAGGGACGGGGCGGGTGCCTCGCAATCATCTGTCGTTGCCAGGCGGGTAGCAGCAATCAGCGAAACAATTCGTTCAGCTCGGCTGATTTGGCGCCTTCACCGAGAAGCTCGAAGCTGCCGTTTGTTTGAATGTCGCACGCGGCGCGGATGAATGCGCCCCACGCCGCCAGGGCGAGCCCGGAACCGATTGAGATGCGACGCACTCCGAGATCAGCGACCTGAGAAAAAGAAAGCTGATGATTGAAGCCGGAGATGAGGAGGTTGACTGGCTTCGGCGCGATCGCTTTGACGATTTGCGCAATTTCGTCAGGCGCCTGGATACCGGGCGCGTAGAGGCAGTCGGCGCCGGCCTCGGCATAGGCGACGAGACGGTCCAATGCCGTGCGCAATGGATCGGCATCGCCGACCAGCCAGGCTTCGCATCGGCCTGTGAGCACGACGCGCGTTCCAGATGCGTCGATCGCGGAACGCGCGGCGCGAGTCCGTTCGATAGCTAAATTTTTTTCGTAAAGCGGCGCATCGGTACGGCCGGTGTTGTCTTCAATAGACAATCCGGCGACTCCGGTGTCGATGCAAAGCTTCACGTTTTCCGCCACACTTTCAGGTTCATCGGCATAGCCGTTTAGGAAATCGGCGTTCACCGGAAGCGGCGTTGTCGTTACGATCTCTCGAATATGCGCGAGCATTTCGTCGCGGGGAACTTTACCGTCGGTTTTTCCTCGCGCGAAGGCGAAACCGGCCGACGTGGTGGCGAGCGCCTTGAACCCCAGGCGATGCAGATATATCGCCGTGCCTTTGTTCCAAGGGTTTGGCAGCACAAAGCATCCTGACTCGTGGAGTGCGCGAAATTTTGCGACGGCATCGCGCTGAGTGAAATTTGCGTCCTTCATATCGAAAGTTAGAGGTGGAACCATGCCGGGCAAAGCAAAAGGTAACGCATGTGCGACGTCGATCGTTCAGGTCGATAATGTGCTGTGTTCATAATCATTTTCGGTGTTTCAGGCGCTGGCAAAACTACTGTCGGCAAGTTGCTCGCGCGAGAGCTCGACTGGCATTTCTATGAGGCGGACGATTTCCATTCACCGGCAAATGTCGAGAAAATGCGCCGTGGAGTTCCATTGACCGACGACGACCGGTGGCCGTGGCTCGACAGCTTGCGTGCGTTGATCAGGCGTTGCCTTAACACAGGCGAGAACGCGGTGCTGGCCTGCTCTGCATTAAAACGAGCGTTTCGGCAGCACCTTCGCGTCAGCCCGAAAGTGAAACTGATATTTCTTCGCGGAGATTATGAGCTCATTGCCGGGCAATTGCGCGGCCGGCGCGATCATTTCATGAATCCAGCGTTGCTACGAAGTCAGTTCGCTGACTTGGAAGAACCACAGCCTGATGAGGAGATAACAACGATCGAGCTCGGACGATCTCCGCGAGATCTTGTCAATGAAATCAGAACGAAGTTGCATCTGGCAAGCAAGGATTAGGCAAGGAGCGACGGCTTCTCAGCCGTCGAGTCGAAGAGGACAGCTAAGAAGCCGCCGTTCCCTGGTACAGGTTGTCGCTCTCGACGTTGAAGAGTCAATTCTAACGCACGCGATTATTCTCAAACGCGATCTGTCCTCCCAGTTGCATTAGCTGTTCGTCGGAAAATACCAGCCTAAACGAGTGGAGATACGTGCATCTGCAACTTCACAGAGGTGAGATCTTTGCAGAATATTTTGCGCATTACGCCGTAGAACCAACGCAGATCCTATGGCGCCTGTTTTCTTCCAAGCCGGAAAGTCGAGCCATGACTTGCAAAACAACTCGCGCGTTTTCGTAGGCGCGTTGTAGCTGAGGTCGGTGACCTCATCTCTTCCTTTGATAGGCCGGCCTGCTTGAAATATTCGGTGCGAAAACAACTCCGACGCTGGTCAGCTCCTTGGTCACCGGAATGAACCAAGCCCAGTGACGTTTGCGTTCGTAGGAGAGCAGCGTGTTGCCCGGCTGTTGAGATAATTCAGAGCCGTTGTCGCGGATCGTTCCGGCGAATTGGGTGAACAAGGCGATCTGCTTGTCGGGAGCGCCTGGAATTTTGGGGCGATTGAGCAGATAACCCAAAATGCGCATACCATCGCGCATCCGGTAATCGCTTCCGCATAAGCCTCGCGAGACCTGGTTGTACGCTATCCTGACGACACGTTTGCGAATATTAACATGCGTGCCGATGCGGACGATGGCTATGATAAGCCGCAAGTATGTGGGCAGTTCTCCGAGAACCTTGTGACGAGAGTTTAATCCGGTCGCGGCCGGCGATAGCGCCGTGCTCGAAGTCGCGAGGTCGCTGGGTGCTCGCGGCCACCATTCTCGCTTCCAGTATGGCCTTCATCGATGGCACGGTCGTCAACGTGGCCCTGCCTGCGCTGCAAACGAGCCTCAACGCCACGGCCGTGGACATCCAATGGGTGATTGAATCCTATTCGCTCCTGCTCTCCGCACTCCTTCTCATCGGCGGTTCGCTGGGCGATCGCTACGGGCGTCGCCGCATTTTTCTGATTGGCGTTGCGCTGTTCGCGTCGGCCTCGGCCGCGTGCGGATTCGCTGTAAACATACATCAACTGATCGCGGGCCGCGCACTTCAGGGCACTGGCGCGGCGCTTCTCGTTCCGGGCAGCCTTGCCATCATCAGCAGTTCCTTTCCGGAAAACGAGCGTGGACGCGCGATCGGCACCTGGTCGGGTCTTAGTGCGATCACCACTGCGATCGGGCCAGTGATCGGCGGCTGGTTGATCGAACAAGTTTCATGGCGCGCCATATTCTTCATCAATATTCCAATCGCGCTTTTGATAATCTTAATCTCACTCTGGCACATTCCGGAGAGCTCCGACACGGAAAGCCTGGGGCTCGATTGGTGGGGCGCAATTTTGGGCGCGTTAGGTTTGGGCGCGCTCGTTTATGGATTGATCGAATCTTCGCGACTTGGTTTCGGCGATCGATCAGTCCAGTGGGCGCTCGTGGGCGCAGCGGGGCTTCTCGCCCTCTTCCTAATAATAGAGACGCGAGTGTCCAATCCCATGTTGCCATTCACGCTGTTCCGCTCGCGAACATTTAGCGGAGCGAATCTACTCACTTTTCTGCTCTATGCTGCGCTCGGTGGCACGCTCTTCTTTCTGCCGCTAAACTTGATTCAAGTTCAGCATTACTCGGCGACCGCGGCAGGAGCGGCACTGTTGCCCTTCATCCTGATCATTTCGTTTCTTTCGCGCTGGTCGGGCGGACTGATCGCGAGATACGGGCCGAAGCTTCCGCTCGTTGTTGGTCCGTTGATTGCCGCTTTTGGTTACGCGTTTTTTATGTTGCCGGGCGTGGACGGAAGCTACTGGACAACCTTTTTTCCGCCAATGGTGCTGCTTGGTTTAGGTATGGCGGTGAGCGTCGCTCCGCTTACGACGACAGTGATGAGTTCGGTCGTACAAAATCGCGTAGGCATCGCCTCCGGTATCAACAATGCAGTTGCGCGAACCGCTGGGCTCATTGCCATCGCCGTTCTTGGGCTCTTGATGCTTCAGGCGTTTAAAAGCGGACTCGATCAACGACTATCCAACTGGAAACTGCCCGAATCAGCGTCGCGAGCACTACAAGCTCAATCGATTAAACTCGCGGCCATCGCCGCTCCAGGAGATCAAGATCCGGGAACTCGCCAAGTAATTCGCCGCGCGATTGATGAATCTTTTGTTTCCGGCTTCAGAATCGTGATGGCAATCGGCGCGGCCCTTGCGATTGCAAGCGCAGGCACGGCGTTGGCGCTTATCGCCAAAACACCGCGCTCTGATGGCATCGAGAGAAACTAGCCGCTGACGCGTGGCAAAAATTCCTCCCGCACGATCTTTCCGTTCTTCACCGTGTAGACGCCGACCTCCGACAACTGCATGCGTTTCTTCGAATTCTTGTCGGTGACGTCGGCGTCGTACTGCACGACAAACCGATCATGGGCAACGAATGGCCCGTTCGCTTCAAAGCTGTGGACCTGCATGTTTTCCAACCACCAATCGGTCTTCCCGCGCACTTGATCGATTCCGCGTTTCTCAGGCGAGTCTCCTTCGCTCGCCCTCGCTTCGATACTGACGATATCCTTATCGTACAATGTATCGAGCGCCTCATGCCAGGCTTGTTTGCGAACCAACTCTACTACTTTCTGTGCAACTTGTTCTGTGTTCATTTTCCTCCTTCGTTTAGATAGACAATTACTTGCTGACAAATTTCTCCAATTTATCGAGTGCGCTGTTCCAGCCACGGGTATGACCGTCCCGCGAAGCTTCGTTTGGCAATCGTTCGTGGGTCAAGCGCAGCTCCGTGCCGTCGTCGCGATCGGTCAGTTCCACAGTGACGATACTGACGTTGTTTTCCCAAGCCTCGTCATCTTCCCATTGCCAGGTGAATACGATTTTTCTGCCGGGCCGCAGCTCGTGGTATTCGCCGCCCACAGCCATTCGTTCGCCCTCGGAGCTCGTTAGGTCCCACCGGAATTTTCCTCCGACTCGCACCTCCGCGATGAAATCGTGCGTCTGAACATTCTCCGGACCGAACCATTGTTTCAATTGGGCCGGATCTGTCCAAGCCGCGTAGACACGATCACGCGGCGCTTTGATCAGGCGTTTGATTTCAAGTGAGAGTTTTTCTGATCCCTTGGTGGTCATGATTTTGCTTTCTCCGTTTTTTCAACGAATTGCTTGAGCGACGAACCGATAATCTCCGTCCATCCGGCCTCGAAATTCTTGCGGGCATAGGCCGGAGTCTTCGGAAAGGTTTCAATTCCCTCGTGCGTCAACTTCAGCCGGGTTTTGTCGCCATCGGCGAACAATTCAAACGTGACCAATGAATCGCCCTCCTGTCCTTGGTAGCGCCAGGTGTAGGCGAGTTTCTTTTGCGGAATCACCTCCGTAACTTTGCAAAGATGATGATACCGCACGCGTTCATGCTCGACCGTGAATTCAAATTCGAAACCCGGCTCGGGCTTGAATTCCTTCAGGTCAAAATACCAGATTCGCATTTCACTCGCGTCGGTAAGCGCCTTCCAAACCCGCGCGACCGGCGCGTTGAAAGTTCGCTCGATTACAACCGCTTCCGCCAAATTATTCTTCGTAGCCATATCTGTTATTTCGCCTCCGCATCTGGTTCGATAATGCCGAAGACGTTGCCGGCAGGATCTTCCGCATATGCCAGCCAGCCGATTTTCGGAATCGCCATCTTCGGCACGCAGATTTTTCCGCCACGTTGTTCGATCTTCTTGATTGTTTGTTCCAACGACGAAACAGCGATCGTATTCAAGGTGCCGGGGCTTTGCCCTTCTCGCGGCCGAGTCAGACCGCCATTGATCCCGGGTTCATTGTCAGGGCCAGTTGTAATTAGCGAATATTCTATTGGGCCGCCTTCGAACTTGTTGAACTTCCAGTCGAAAACTTGCTCGTAAAACGGACGGACCGCTTCCGGATTGTCGGTGTAAATTTCAAAGTGAGTAACGCGATTCATGTCTTTGCTCCTTCTATTTCGATTCCGATCAGGCACCCTTTTCGTAATCATCGTGGCGACGAACCCAGTCCATTGTTGAGTCCCGGTCTTCGTCGCGGCCTTTCGGCACAAGATCGAGGAAGTTGTAAGTGCCAACCAAAGTGTCGAGCCCACGCGCATACGTGGAATACGTGTGGAAGACATCACCGTTCTTGTCTTTGTAGAACACGCTCAGTCCGGGCATTTCGTCGCCTATCAATCCCGCCGTTTCGTAGTTGTAAAACATCTCTTCTTTCGCCTTTTCTTTCTCCGTGGTCGACACGTGATAATCGAAATTGAAATCGTTGCCGTGCGACGAGACCCACTTGAAGCGCCAGCCCATCCGTTTCTTGTATGTCTCGAGTTCGGACAAGGGAGCGCGAGAGACGACCACGAAGGTCACGTCGCGATGAGGCAGATGCCAGTTGGCGCCGTCAAAATGATCGGCCAGGTATGAGCAGCTTTGGCAACCCTCTTCCCAGCCCGGACCAAACATGAAGTGATAGACGATCAACTGACTGCGCCCGTCGAAGAGATCGCTCAGCGTTTCTTTTCCGTCTGGTCCATCGAATAAATATTCCTTCTCGACCTTGACCCAGGGAAGCTCGCGCCGGTGCCGGCTCACTTCGTCGCGGAACCGGGTCAATTCCTTTTCGCGCGTGAGCAAATCCTTGCGCGCGACCAGCCACTCAGTTTCCGACACTATCTTGGGATGATTCATCTGCGTTGCTTCTGTTTTGGGTTCTGATTCTGCGATTTTCATTTTGTTTTCCTTTCATTTGGTTCGTTTGCTTTCTCCTGTAAAACTTGCTCATCACAAAAGCACCTACTCCTCCGCTCGAAGTCGCGCCAGCCGCGAGGAGCACGGTGTTTGCTACACACATTGGACACATCAGCGTTGCCCCTTTCCCTTGCCGACAGCTTTGTTTGTCTTTTCCAAATACGCGGCCAGGCGATCGAGCGACCCTTCCCAGAACTTGCGATATTCTTCCACCCAGTGCGCGGCCTCCCGAAGCGGTTTAGCATCGAGTCGCATTTCGTGAACGCGTCCATAGCGCCGGCGGCGAAGCAGCCCGGCCTTCTCCAGCACGCGCAAATGTTTTGAGACCGCCGGTAACGACATCGCGTGCGGCCTGGCCAAATGGGTAACGCATCTATCGCCGCGCGCCAGGTGCGCCAGAATGCGCCGCCGCGTCGGATCGGCCAACGCGGCGAAAGTTCGATTTAATGCTTGTGAGGAATGTTTAACCATTCGGTTAAATATGTAGCAGAACGATTTTCACCGTGCAACTAATTTTTTTTCCCGGTCCCTCCAACCGACGCGAACGAGGCGTTTGCGTCCCCCGCCAAACGGTTCGGTTCTCGATCTCCGGCCCCTTAAGTCGTTCTAATTTCTGCCTTCCAACCTGACTGGAAGACGCCGCGCACCCCAATCCCCTCGCTGGTCTTCAAAACGCCCCGCGATTTTGCACCCGCAAGATCGACAATTGCCACCTTCGAGATTCCATTCGCCGAGCTCGTACCAATCGCGCTCAATGAGCAGGTCGCCGCAACCGGGACACCAGGTGCTGCCACCTTCGCTGTCGTGAACGTTTCCAGTGTAAACGTAATGCAGCCCTTTTGAGCGCGCGATTCCGCGAGCGCGGGTAAGCGTCGCGGGCGGCGTGTGCGGTTTGTCGAGCATTTTGAAATCGGGATGGAACGCGGTGAAATGCCACGGCACATCCGGCCCGAGATTTTCCGCGAACCACTCAGCCGCGCGGTGCAGCTCCGCGTCACTGTCGTTCTCGCCTGGAATAACCAGCGTCGTGACTTCAAACCAAACATTCGTTTCGTGCCGAAGATATTTGAGTGTGTCGAGCACCGGCCCGAGCTGAGCGAAACAGAGCCGGTGATAAAACGCGTCGGTGAACGCTTTCAGATCGACATTCGCCGCGTCCATGTGCCGGTAAAATTCAGGACGCGCGTCATCGGTGATGTAGCCGGCGGTTACCGCGACAGCTTTGATCCGACGTTCGCGGCACGCCTGTGCCACATCGATCGCGTACTCGGCGAAAATTACCGGATCATTGTAAGTAAACGCGACCGATCTACATCCGAGCCGCTCGGCCGCGAGCGCGATCTGCTCGGGAGACGCGGCGTCGGCAAGCTTGTCCCATTCGCGCGCTTTGGAGATGTCCCAGTTCTGGCAAAACCGGCAACCGAGATTGCATCCGGCCGTGCCGAAGGAGAGCACGCTCGTCCCAGGCAGAAAATGATTCAGCGGTTTCTTTTCAATCGGATCGACACAGAACCCGCTGCTCCGGCCATAAGTCGTTAGCACCATTCGATCGCCCGCGCGCTGCCGCACAAAACAAAATCCGCGCTGGCCTTCGTTCAGTTTGCAAAAACGCGGACAAAGCCGGCACTCGATGCGCCCATCGGGCAGCGTCATCCACCAGCCTGCCGGCCGTAGCCTCGGCGAAGGCGGGCGACCGGGATAATCAGATTGTGTCAGCGGCGCGACCATGGATTATGATTCGAGATTCTCGCCGGCGCACCCCCCTCTCCAGCAAGTACGCGACAACAACGAAGAGCGTGTAGAAAATCCAGACGCCCATGGCAGTAGCCTTATCGGACAACGGCGCGCGCGGCACGAACGTGTCGCCTACTTGGACTATAATTAAAGCAAGCCCAAAGCCGATGACCGCCTTCTTGCGAGCTGCTGAGATCGCGTTTCGTGCCAGGTAAAGCACAATTCCGCCGGCAAGTAGCGCCACTTCCAATCCAAACTCGAGGCCGCGATAATTCCAAAGACCAAGACCGACTTTCCATTTGTCATCGTAGATGGCGAGATCGCGAGGATGCGCGATGAAATCGAGGATCCAATGAGAAAGACCGCCAGGCCCACGAGCAAAGCAGCAGAGTTGGAGGCTTTTGCGCGCCACGTCATGTTTGCCATTTTGGCACAGATAGTCTCGAATCGCGGCGTAAATCATGCAGAACGTGGCAAGACGCTGCTGACCGTCGATAATGGTCGGTGGATCGCCTTCATTCTCCGCTGAAAGCACGATCCAGCCGAGAAAGTAATCACCGGTGTCCAAGTAGCTGGTAAGGTCGTCGAATAGTTCGTCGATCTCTGGAGGTTTCCACGAATAACTTCTTTGGTTTGCAGGTACAAGAAACTTACTGCGGCGAAGAAATTCTCCTATTCCGGCTGGTTCGCCTGAGCTTTGAATCATAAAAATTCCTTGTCTAAACTGCTAATACGGAAGCTGGTTTCGGCGAAGTAGTTGGAGGTCACTTCTTTCGCTGCGCCTTTCGGGCAGCAAGCTTCGCCACGGCTTCTTTGAGTTCGTCCGACTGCGTCTTTGCCAGGGCTATTCGCTCCGCAAGGTTGATGAGAACGAGGCGAATCTCGCCAGCTATTTCAAGCGCCTCCTCATCCGTTCGATCGTGAATAGAGTCACTGAGGACAGGATGCAATAATTCCAATGGGTTCTGACCTTCGATTAAAAGAATTTGAGGCAAGCAGCCTTTCAGTTCGTCGACGGACTGTTGAAAGCGCCAATGTTGGCGCAGATGTTTTAGTC
>QHOW01000074.1:0-11338 GCA_003219435.1 Verrucomicrobiota bacterium
CGTAGGCGCGGCAGGTCCGCGACATGATCCGGGTGCGCGTGGGTAAGGAGAATGAGTTTCACATCCAATTTATGGCGGTTCGCAAAGCGTACCATTTCCGTGCTATCCGCGCCGGTATCGAAAGCCGCTGCGGCACGGCTGGCCGGGTCCCAGACAAGATAGGCGTTAACCGCCATGTCGTGATAATGCGTGTTGAATTGCGCGAGGTAGTCTCTCTGGTCAATTTTCTTCGGGCACCATTCGCCTTTCGCTAGCTCGCAAAGCGCCCGCCCGTCGAGGCCCAAAACCGGCGCAATCCTCAAGAGGGCCATTTCATCAACATCAGCCTCGCGCAGCTGACGGATTTTTTGCGGACTGACACCCGTTTTTTCCGCCAGTTCGGAATCGGAAATGCGCAAGCCGCGTTGCGCCTTTCCGATGATGTCACCCACGTTATCTTCGAGCGGGATCATTCTCCTTCAACATTCACCGATTGTGCTTCTTGAGCCATGCGTAAATCGAGGATTCGTTCCAACGCCAGTTTCTCGACCGCCGTCGCCACATCGGCAACGGAAAATGCTTTCTCGGTCTCTTTCTCAATCGATGTCATTGCGATTTTATTAATGCCGCAGGGAACGATATGATTAAAAGGCGAAAGATCGCCGCACACATTCAAAGCGAATCCGTGCATTGTGATCCAATGACGCACCCCCACGCCGATTGATGCAATCTTACGATTCTCAACCCAAACGCCAGTAAGCGATTCGCGACGCGACGCGGCGATACCGTAACCGGTGAGAAGTTCAATGAGCAATTGTTCGATCCATCGCAAATATCTGTGTAAATCCTGTCCACACCGGTGCAGATCGATAATCGGATATCCCATCAATTGGCCAGGCCCATGATAAGTCGCCTGCCCGCCGCGATTGATGGAAAAAAGCGGATGCGGCAGATGCGTTGCACCGAGCAAGCTGGATCTGTCCGTGGTGCGGCCGATCGTGTAAACCGGTTCGTGCTCAAGCAAGAGCAATTCGTCGGCTGACAAACGATCCTTTCGTTTCTTTGCCAAGATTTCTTCCTGCAACGCCAGCGCGGCGGCAAATTGCATTCTCCCAAGCCAACGCACGCGAAGATCGGCAATCGCTTCGTCTGCCACGCCAAAGGTCGCCGCGGCGACCGGAGGGGGGTTCATATTTGTGTCGCTCCCGGGATTCCGAGGCCTGCCACATCTTGCGAGCGCAGGTGTGTCAAGCCGATTGCAAGCGCGTCCGCCGCGTCCGCGTCCGGTGTTTCCGTCAGACCGAGAAGAACGCGCACCATAAACGCGACCTGATTTTTACCAGCTGAGCCACGCCCAACGGTGGATTGTTTGATTCGTCTCGGCGAATATTCAAACACGGGCAATCCGTTTTCTGCCGCAGCCAGAATGGCCGCTCCGCGGGCGGCTCCGAGGACAATCGCGGTCTTATAGCTTTGCACATAAATAACTGATTCGAGCGCGCAACAATCTGGTTCGTGTTCCCGGATGAGTTCAACCAACCGATCGCGAATCACGACTAGACAAGAAGAGGATCGCATCGAGCCGGCGTTGTGAATCGTCCCGAAATAGAGGGAGCGCGGTTTGCCATTATTTGCATCGAGGATCGCAACACCGGTGTTGCGCAAAGAAGCGTCGATGGCGAGCACACGCATCGCTGTAATCTTAGGATCGCCCGTCGCGCGTTCAACACTGAATCGACAAATTCCGAGGCAACGATTTTACTCCGAGGATCATGGCGAAGACTTCGCGGAAGGAGATTGGCGGGAGAGACAAGCGAACCGTGTTTGCGGCGCTCGTTATGATGACGGTGATGATCGTTGCAAGCACTCGTTCGTCTTTGGCGACGACCAAAGGCCTAAGCCAAATCGTGACGCCAGACTTGGAAGGGCCGGGCGATCTCTCGCTCAGTTTCCAAGCACAGAGCGAGCAGATCGCAAACCCGTACGAACTGCAAGTCGAGATGGGGTTAACGAAATGGGCTGAGTTTGCGATCTTTCGCGGGTTTAAACCGGATGATTGGATTTTCGGCACTGAGTTTGGGCTGCTTACAAAAGAGCCATGGCTACTCTCGATCGGCTTTGTGAACTGGTCGCCGCATCTGAAGGTCGATCCTCAGCCGTATATTGAAGCCGGTCATTACACCGAGCATCATAAATTCATCGCCGGGGCCACCCATGTCGGTTACCGCAATGAAGCCATCGTCGGTTACGCCTACGATTTCAATGAAACCTGGCGGGTACAGGTCGATTGGCAGAGCGGATCTGGGAATTCGTCAACGATCGGTTTTACTTGGAACATGACGAGAGATTTCCAAGTCAACCCTGCGATCTATGTGACTAACGACAGCCCGCATGAGGTTCTCGGCTACGTGGTCTTTACGTACACATTTCATCTCTGGGGCGGCAAAAAAGAGAGCCACGCGATTTCTACGAAATAAGCATCGCGGAATTTGTCGTAGCTCGTGCTTACGCCAGCACTTCGTCGCGATTGAGCAGGATTTCGCGCAGAGCGGCCCGTTTTTGATCGAGCACGCCTTCTCTGGCGGCGCACACGGCTTCGAGCAAATCACCGGCCTGACGCAGACGCGGAACGTTGACGTAGTCAGCGCCTGCGTCGAGAAGCTCACTCGCCTGCGCAAGCACATCAGCGGTGGCGATGATTTTTGCAGTTGGGTTCAGTTTGCGCAGGAGACGGACCAGCCGCGCGTTCGTGGTGCCCTTGAGCAGCGAATCGGGAACTGTGGAGATGAGCACTTCGGCTTTGTCCACACCAGCATGGACAAGTGTGTCGCGGTGCGAAACGTCGCCATAAATAACAGGCACATGCCGCTCGAGGAGACCATCACGCGCAACAGGACTGAAGTCGACCACCGCGACCTCGGGGACTAATTCAGGGTAGCGACGCTGGAGTTCTTCCAGCAGAGAACTGGCAGTCCGGAAAAAGCCAACAAAAACAATGCGAGCGCCGTGGTCAGTTGCTCCGGCAATCTGGGCATCAGCGGAAACGTCGTCGAGATCACGGAGGCCACACTTCTTTAACCATGGAATGAGCGCCCGCACCAAACTGTCGGACTTCGCCATGCCAAACGTGGAAACAACCGCAAGGAGAGTGAACGCGAGCGCAACGATGCCGCGAGTGGCGGGACTGGCAAGGTGACCCGCCGAAGCGCCAAGAGCGAGCACCACGAGCGAGAATTCGCTGACCTGGCAAAGGTTCAACCCCGGGATGACGCTGGTTCGTAGGCCCCGGCGCATAAGATACAGTGGCGTGAAGACCGTGGCCATTCGGGTAACGACCACAAAGGCAGCGAACGCCAACACCCAAACGACGAGGCTGCCAGTCGGCAGCGGAATTTGCATCCCGATCGCCACGAAAAAGAGGGTCACGAAAAAGTCGCGCAGGCTGATCACCTTCGCGGTGACGTCGAGCGCATAAGGGAAGGTGGAGAGCGCCACCCCCGCCACCAGCGCGCCCATCTCACGCGAGAGGTGCAGTCTCTGGCCAAATTCGCCAATAAGAAAACACCATGCGATCGCACCGACCTGCATCAGTTCCGGCACGCGAGCGACACCGCGAAAGATAGCCGGCAAGACGTAACGGCTCACAGCAAACGTCGCCGCTACCAGAACGGTCACGCGTATGAGCGAGAGGAGCAGAACGCCGGGAGCGAGGTTTTCAAGATTCGGCTGGATTGCGAGAAAGAGAATGACCGCCAGGTCCTGGAGCACGAGCACACCCAGCGTGATGCGTCCGGTCAGAGTGTCGAGCTCCTCCTTGTCGTAGAGCATTTTGACGACGATGACCGTGCTGCTGAGCGCGCCGGCAACGGCGAGATAAAGCGCGTCCCACTTCCCGGCCCCGAGGGGGAACCCGCAAAGGCGGAAAAAAATGATGCCGAGCGCAATTCCACCGAGGATCTGCACCAGTGCCGTGAGAGTAATGGAACGACCGGCACTGGCGATTTTCTTCAGGTCGATCTCCAGCCCGATCATGAATAGCAGAAAAATCAGACCCAGTTCCGAGATCGCCGAGATCGATTCCGCGGACTGGATAAAGCCGAATCCCATCGGGCCAAGTGCGAACCCGCCGGCCAGGTAAGCGAGGAGCAGCGGTTGCCGCGCAAATTGCGCACCCAGGCCGAGCACCCACGCAGCCACAGTGCAATAAGTGATATCGCGGATGAGTTCGTGCATTCGTGGCTTCGTTCGTTATCCCAAGTCCAGCCACTCTGTCACGCTGAACCAGTTGCCAGAGTGCGGCACATCCGTGACAGGTCTTGGTGCCAGCTGCCATGTCTGCCAGCCAAAAGCGCGCGCGGGTGCAAGATCGCCGGCTTCGGAATCCCCCACAATCAGCGTCTCCTCTGGTTTGATACCGAGCAGACCCAGCCGCGTCGTGAGATGACAGAAAACGTGCGGGTCCGGTTTGCCGAACCCATGCGCGAATGCCCAGAAACAGAGTGGGCGCGCGAAGATCGAGAGCGCCCCCGCCGCCACGGCCGCCTGTTCGGTGTGACCCGGCTCAAGGCCGACCGGAAGAAACGCCGCGGCCAGACCACGGTTGCCCTCGAGGGCCAGAGCAAGTTCCACCGCCGTGTGTGGATAGCCATTGGAGACGATACCGAGCACCAATCCACGACGATGCATTTGGCGCAGCGCCAGCACCGCTCCGGTCAAAGCGCGTGTCGGACTACGCAACTGTGCGTAAATATACAGAAAATCGTGTCGAGCATCGGGAGGAAGCCGTTCCAGTTCCGGCAGCGCGGCCATCACCGCCCGCGGCCAGAAAGCAATCGGATTCGGAATTCCCGCTGCCCGCATAACAGCCTCGTCGCGCGCGACCTCAGCGTCGGTCGCGGCATTGAGCGATGCGAGATCCAGCCGGGCTGGTTCCCCGAACCGTTCCTCCCAAAGCGTCTGCCAGCGCGTGTCGGCATCCGGCTGCGGTTGCATCTTTTCCAGAACGGTTCCGTAAACGGAAACGATCACAGCTTTAATGTTTGGTCGTCGCGACGGAGCCATAGCCGCATAATCTGCCGGTTCAGCGATGCAAGCACAAGAAAATCGAACCAGCTCCGGTCGATAATTAACAAGGAACGCGTGACCGTTTCAGCGGTTTTCCGCTGAACCGTAGCGATTTTGGCGTAACGGCGCCGAGACTGATGATGCTTGGCTTTGTTGAAAAGCTGCGCTCAGAAGCACGACAGCGCCTTTAGGCGCGACATGATCATAGCTGGATTATTTACTAGCACGCTCAAGCTCCGGTAGGAGCGGCATCAGCACTCTACGGAGCGCTCTTGCATGCCGCTCAGCTTTTTCAACAGAGCCATGATGCTTCTAAACCCGTTCAGTTTCCCCAGAAAAATCATCTGTGGTAATCTGTGTCTCATCTGTGGCTACCCCAAAATCTCAGCGAAGTCGCGTCAGCGCGGGACTACTTATGTTTCGCCGCAAAGGCGACGAGCTGGAACTCTTGCTCGTGCATCCGGGCGGCCCGTTCTTTGCCAGAAAAGATGAAGGCGCATGGACGATTCCAAAAGGCGAAGTCGCGCCCGATGAAGATCTCCTCACGCGCGCTCAAGTTGAATTTCAAGAGGAACTTGGCATTCAGCCGCATGGAAATTGGATGGAACTTGGCTCCATCAAACAGAAAGGTGGCAAGACCGTTCAGGCGTGGGCGTTCGAAGGCGACTTGCCCGACTCTTTCAAACTCAAATCGAATACTTTCGAAATGGAATGGCCGCCGCATTCAGGAAAGTTGAAACATTTTCCAGAAATCGATCGCGCGGAATTCTTCGCAGAAGAAGTTGCGCGGCGAAAAATCAATCCCGCACAAACTGCTTTTGTCGACCGTTTGCGCGCGGCGCTCGGTCGTTAATTCGCCAGGGTTCCCGGATTTTGCGAGCGGCAAATTTAATTTGGAAAGCAAGAAACGCGCGCGATCCAGAAGGGACGAAGAATATATAACAATGGGCTACGATCCACGGCCAAAAAATGGCAAAACGACCGCGCTATGAATTCATTGCCGGACCTGATTCGTGAAGTGGCGAAACCCCTCGCCGGTTCCGCGGGCGATTACGATTCGTTATTGGCCCTCGTTGGCGATGCCCGGTTTGTCCTGCTGGGTGAAGCTAGTCATGGCACACACGAGTTTTACCGGGAGCGCGCTCAGGTTACGAAGCGGTTGATTCAGGAGCGAGATTTTAACGCCGTCGCCGTGGAAGCGGACTGGCCGGACGCTTATCGCATCAACCGGTTCGTCCGTGGCGTAAGCGACGATGGCGACAGCGTGGAAGCGCTCAGTGGCTTTAAACGTTTCCCGCAATGGATGTGGCGAAACGCCGACGTGCTGGATTTTATCGGATGGCTTCGGGAGCACAACGATGCCCAGCCGTCAGATGGCAACAAATGCGGCTTTTACGGATTGGACCTTTACAGCTTGCACGCCTCGATCGAGGCCGTGCTGGATTATTTGAGCAAAGTCGATCCAGAAGCGGCGCATCGAGCCCGTCGTCATTATAGTTGTTTCGATCATTTTGGAAAAGAGGCGGAAACTTACGGCTGGGCTACCGCGTCTGGCGTAGCTCCCAGCTGTGAAGAGGAGGTCCTGCAGGAACTGATCGCTTTGCGCTTGAAGACGATGGAATATTTGCAGCGCGACGGACAGGTGGCAGCGGATGCCTACTTTTGCGCCGAACAAAACGCACTCATCGTTCGCGACGCCGAGCAGTACTATCGCAATATGTTCCGCCGTGAATTCTCCTCCTGGAACCAGCGCGACCGACACATGATGGAATCTCTCGTGCGATTGACGAACCATCTCGACAAGCAGCCCCGAAAGCATTCGGGGCCGGCCAGGGTTGCCGTTTGGGCACACAACTCACACTTGGGCGACGCGCGTGCTACGCAAATGAGTGCGCGGGGGGAATTGAATCTGGGTCAACTGGTGCGGGAACATTTCGCGAATCAGGCGGTATTGATCGGCTTGACCACGCACAGTGGCACGGTCACGGCGGCCTCCGATTGGGACGGCCCGGCTGAGCGCAAGAACGTTCGGCCATCCATGCCGAAGAGTTACGAGAGACTCTTTCACGATGTCGATCTTGGCCGTTTCTGGCTTGATCTCCGGCACAATCACGATGTTGCCTCTTATCTTCGCGTTCAGCGGCTGGAGCGCGCCATTGGCGTGATCTACCGCCCGGAGACAGAGTTAATGAGCCACTATTTCCACGCGCGTCTGCCGGAGCAATTCGATGGAATCCTGCATTTCGATCATACCCGCGCGGTGGAACCGCTGGAGCGCACTGCCGAGTGGGGGGCAGGCGAAATGGAAGAGACGTTTCCATCAGGATTGTAACCACGTGCCCGGGCAGAATTTTTCAACGGGTGCACAAACTGAACAGATATTAACAATTGGTGATAGGTCTTAAGAGCGCCTTGCTGCATTGTAACGACATGAAAGGGGATCTCGAACAAACACACAATCCAATCGAGCGCGGAAAAAGACTATTTCTCGCGGAAAGCTCTCGCCAGCCAAGGCCATCCGTATCGAGACGATTCTCGTCCCAATTGATTTCTCTTCTTCATCGCTTCAGGCCATCCGATGGGGCAAAATTCATTGCGCACCGAACGGGTGCCGGCGTTCATCTGATTCACGTTCATGACTCCGGACGGTTGGACTTTTCCGATGGCGGGGTGATTGGGACATCAGCAAGGGCGATACAAGACTGGCTTTACCGCGATCTCAAAGAGGTTGCTGTTCGGCATAATCTGCCGAATGCGACCGCCCGTTGTCATATTCTGACCGGGCACGCTTTCGAACAAATCTGTAAGCTGGCCGGCAAGATCCACGCCGATCTGATTGTTATGTCCACCCACGGCCGGACGGGATGGCGGCGCGTTCTCCTCGGCAGCACCGCGGAACGAGTCGTCCAGCATGCGCCGTGTCCGGTCTTAATAGCGAGACAATCGAAGACTGTCCAAAAGCATGCGCTGAAGCTAAAAAAAATCGTCGTCCCAGTCGATTTTTCGGACTGTTCTGTGGAAGGGTTGAACTATGCCGTGAAACTCGCGCGAGGTTTTAACGCGGAATTGCTGTTGCTACATGCCTTGCACATCTACCACTACGAAACGCCTGTCGTGGTTTATACAGTGCCCGAGCTTAACCGCTTCGCGCGCGAAGGTGTTGAAGAACGAATGCAAGAGCTAGTTCACGATACCAATTTCGGAGACGTAAAATTCGGAACCGTAATCAAGCTGGGCCGTCAAACGGGATCTTCAGCCCGGACAATCTGCCACTGTGCGGAAAAAACATCTGCCGATTTGATTGTTACCTCGACTCATGGCCGCATCGGGCTCCCGCACGTTCTTATTGGGAGTGTGGCCGAGAAGATCGCCCGCTGTGCGAAGACTCCGGTGCTGGTCGTGCCGACTCGCCAGATGAAACATCACCAATTTTCCCACTGACCCAATCGACATCTCAACCCACGATGTGAAACAAACAACGCGGGGCCGACCGATCGCGCGTTGCACAAAGCGGGCTCCGGTTAGCTCATCATCAAGGAGCGGCGCTCTCCAGAGCGCCGTTTTTCCAAGTCGGCGGCTCGAAAGCCGCCGCTCCTTGTTGCGCAATGCACGATCATTTGCCTCCCAAAATCACGCGCTCGATGTGCGAGTAGATGTTGAACGACGGCGGGCGGAGAAAACCTATTAAGGTCTGATTGTTTTCGCGCGCAAAACTTACCGCCAGTGTCGAAGGCGCTGAGACAGCAGCTACGATCGGAATGGCCGCGGCCAACGCTTTCTGCACGATCTCGAAAGAAGCGCGTCCACTAACCAGGAGAAGATGTCGATTTAACGGCAAAAGCCCGTCCAAGAACGCGCGGCCGATTGCTTTGTCCACGGCGTTATGCCGGCCAATGTCTTCACGAACAATTTTCAAATCGCCAGTAGAGTTAAAAATTCCGGCTGCGTGAATTCCACCCGTGCGGGCAAAGTCGCCCTGATATTTTCTCAGGACGACAGGAAGCGACAGCAAAGTGTCAATGTCGATTCTGATCTTTGACGATCGAATTGCCGGGAAATTTTGGCGGATCGCGTCGATGCTCTCTTTGCCACAAATTCCGCAACTGCTCGAAATCGTTCCGAAGCGTCGCGCCGAATTCAGTTTGAATTTTACGCCAGCCGCGAGATCGACAACAACGATGTTGTCGCGATGCGTGGAAATTTCAGCGATCTCCTGGCGCTTGCGGATAATTGCTTCCGAAACAAGAAAACCAGCTGCCAGTTCTTCATCGTGACCCGGCGTGCGCATTGTCGTCGCCAGCGCTTTGCGCCCAATGCGAATCTCGAGCGGCTCCTCAATCGTGAGAGCGTCCGGTTGATACTCCAGTTCGCCGTCGCTTTTTCGGCGGATAATTTTTTGCGAATCGATACCGCTTTCTTTCATGTGACACGAACTTCTCGATGTTATCATGAGCGCGGTGGAAATCTGCCATCTTTACATTTCGCCCGGCCACAATTTTGTCGGCCATCACGGGCGCGCACCGGCCGACTATCCTGCGATCGAAGTTCCCACGATCGAATGCGTGGCTGGTCGCGGTATTCGCGGGGATCGCTATTTCGATTTCAAAGGCGATTACAAGGGACAGATCACGTTTTTTTCGCTCGAAGTTTTTGATGAACTTTGCGGGGCGCTCGAGTTGCACGATTGTTCGCCCGCATTAGTCCGTCGCAATGTCATGACGCGCGATACCGATCTTAATGACCTGATCGGCCAGGACTTTGAGGTTCAAGGCGTTCATTTTCTTGGCACACAGGAATGCGCGCCATGTTACTGGATGGATCGCGCCATCGCGCCTGGCGCGGAAGAATTTCTGAAAGGCCGTGGCGGCTTGCGCGCCCGAATCTTGAGTGATGGGGAATTGCGATCGAGTGCAACAGCCCGTCATCCTAAGCGGAGCGAAGGACCTCACCTACGAAGTTTGCGACCCGCCAAGCGGAGAGCGTGATCCATCAGCCTCTGTGAGGTTCCTCGCTTCGCTCGGAATGACAATCTCAAGAGAGCATGAACATTAGCGCCGTCTTGCTCGCCGGCGGCCAGTCGCGTCGCATGGGCCGCGATAAAGCAACAATCCTTTTTCGAGGAAAACCGCTTTGGCAAATTCAACTCGATCTCCTGCATAAATTGCAACCGGCAGAGATCTTCGTTTCAGCGCGAACCGATCCGGCCTGGCGACCGTCAAATGTAATGTTTGTGCCTGATGAGGCGCCATTGCGCGGTCCTCTTAGTGGATTAACGGCGACATTAGCTCGAATCCGAAGCAGTCATTTGCTCGTTCTGGCTATCGACATGCCTTCCATGGATGAAGACCATTTGCGCTATCTCTGCGACAAGATTGAGCCAGGGTGTGGCGTTCTCCCGATGACAGGCAACTGGGCAGAACCGCTGGCGGCGATTTACCCGGTCGAAGCGCGTGTCAATTTTGTTAACGCGCTTTCCGGAGCCGATTTCTCGATGCGAACGCTAACAAATCAACTCGTGAAGATGGGAAGGCTGCGCGTCATCCAGGTGTCTGAGGAAGACGAACGATTTTACCGGAACCTCAACGAGCCTGATGATTTGGATGACCGACTTGGCTCGCTAATTGCCTAGTAAATCAAAATAATCGATCACGCCACATGAATTGGATCAAACGGGTTCTGAGTCTTTGGAATGTTGAGAACATCAAGATCGTCAGGCGGATCATCGTCTCCGTTGTTGGGGCCACGGTGTTACTGATCGGCATTGCGCTCCTGGTTTTGCCGGGGCCGGCGTTCATCGTTATTCCGATTGGGCTCGCCATCCTTGCCACGGAATACGCATGGGCGCGACATTGGCTGAGAAAAGTTCGCCAAATCGCCAACGGGGTTATTTCGGGCCGGGGACGCGACAAATTAGAACCGCCAAACGCGGAATGCCGTTCGAAGCGGGGAGAATGACTAGGCTCGCTTGACGTATCGCGTCGAGCAAGATTGAGATTGTGCGGCGAGTCGCCAATAGCAATCATCGCGGCTGAATCCGCATGGCCACCGAATTTCCGATCGACGAAGCTCCGGAATCAGCGGGTGCAGCGTTGACCGCGTCTCCAGAACGCGCGGATGAAATCTTCCTCGAAGGACCGCGTTCGCGTTTAGCCGAATTCTTCACCCTCTTGCGAGTGATGCGCGATTTCCTGCGCGGATTTCGCACTGATCCGCACTATGAGCTGGCTCGAAAAATGGGCGCAGCCGTTGCTCGGCTCGGGTTCACGGTCATGACCGGCGGCGGCCCTGGCATCAT
>QHOW01000074.1:11369-12682 GCA_003219435.1 Verrucomicrobiota bacterium
TGGGCGCTCCGTCGGCTGCAACATTGAGCTGCCATTCGAGCAACCGGCAAATGCTTATCTCGACCGCTGCGTGCGACTGCATTACTTCTTCGTCCGCAAAGCGCTCCTGGTTAAGTATTCGTACGCCTTTGTTGTCATGCCCGGCGGCGCAGGCACGCTCGACGAATTGTTCGAAGCAGTCACTCTGATTCAGACCGGCAAAATCAAAAACTTTCCGATCGTGATTATGGGCACCGACTACTGGAAAGAACTGATCGGTTTCATCGAGAAAATGGCGCACCACGGAATGATTGCCGCCGCAGATCTACGCCTGATCTACGCGACCGATTCGGTCGAGGAAGCCATCGCCCACATTCGCGGCAAAACGATTGAACCATTCGGGCTGAAACGCGTCGCGCGCGTCCGACGCTCTTTCCCGTGGCTCGGCGAACGCGGCTTACTCATGGGCGAGAAATAGCTCATCGTTCCCTTGGCTAGGGTACTAGGGCGCTCGGCCAGGGAAAAGAAACGCGTGTACTGGAACTTTTAAAGCTTCAGCGCGCGCGGTGGACGCGCGCGCTGTTAAGGTTCTAAGTTTGATTAGGGCTTCAGGACGAGATGGAGGCCTGGTCGAGCCAGGCACGCCCGTCGTCATGAAGTCGTAGTGAACGGCTGTTGTCGGGCCGGGAGCGGGTCTGCCAAACGAGCCGATGTCGATGCGACCATTCACTACGCGACCAAAGCCTGGGCCACGTGGTTTGGTCTGGATGAGAGCCCAGGCTGCGTTAACAAAAATCTCAGCGGTTTTTCGTCTTTACCTGGACGACGTTGGAGTTGGGACTCGTACCGTTGCCGTTATACGCTCGTACCCGATAATAATAGATCGTACGCTTGGCCAGCCCGGTAACATTGTAACTCGTCGTGTTGCCGACATTCAAATCCTGATACCCAGGTACGTAATTGACAAAAGAACTGCTCGTGGACACATCCAACCGGTAACCTGTCGCGCGACTTACGCTGCGCCAGTTCGTGGTGAAGCTGCTGGCGGTCACGTTGGTTGCCTTTAGCGCCCTTGGAGCCGCTGGCGTCGGCGGTGGTGGTATTGTCGCGCAGTCGCCAGGTCCGGCGGTGTTATCGACGAAGCCGGAGACTGTGCCACTGAACGGCGATGACGTTGTATTCCCGGTGGCATTCACTACCGCCACGAAGTTATGCCCTGCGGGAACGGTGAAGGAGTAGGTCGCTGTGTCGACCGTGGTCCCTAGGCCGACAATACCACTGTCGCCCAGGTAGTTCGCGTCGATGTTGGTCGGATCGTACACCTGGTCGTAAGC
>QHOW01000257.1 GCA_003219435.1 Verrucomicrobiota bacterium
TCCAGAATCTCGCCCTGCAATTCCCGGACAACGATACTGACGTGGTAGTGTTCGTCGATTGTCAGTTTGACTGAAAGAGGCGCAATTGGATGTCGGCCAGCTTGGCTGACTCGGCCGACAGGCTGCCAGCCTGGCGAATGGGCATCCGGGGGCAGGCTGGCAGCCTGCTCGCCAAGTCAGGCTCGCCACGGGACGAGTCTGTCCGGTGGCGGACTGGCAGCCTGACATCCGATTCTCCCGCGCCGCCCAAACTGACAATTGACCACCACTATCTACTGACGTTTTTGTTAAGATTCTACGCTTGCCTGACAATTGCGTAACTACTATGCTGCGTGCCTTTGGATTCAGATACGCCTACTGCCGGTCAGCGCCGCGACCGCTTCGTGACAACGCGGTGGAGCGTCATTGTTTCCTGCGCAGATTTGGAAGGCGGCGAGCAGAAGACGCGCAAAGCGCTCGCCGAGCTTTGCAAAATTTATTGGCGGCCGGTTTTCGCTTTCATCTATCACCAGGGCCATTCCGTCCACAACGCACAGGATCTGACCCAGGATTTTTTCGTGATGGTGCTTAAGGGTCAACTTCTTCAGCGCGCCGATCGGAATCGCGGACGATTCCGTTCGCTTATGCTGAGGGCGCTGCAGGATTTCTTGTGCGATGCCGCCGAGAAGCGCCAGACACGGAAACGCGGTGGCGACGTGCAATTTGTTTCCTGGGACGATTGGATGGCGGAGGCGCCATCGCGGTTGTCGATTCCAACCAAGGATTCGGAGAGCTGGTCGCCAGAACGGATTTTTGATGTGCGCTGGGCGGCAACGGTGGTCGAGCGTGCGTTGCGGCAATTGGGCGATGAATGCGAAAAGCGTGGCCGGCGGCGTGTGTTTGATGTCTTGAGCGTTTGTCTGACGGCGGAGCGAGAAGATATTAGCTACGCCAAATTCTCAAAAACGCTCGGCCTGTCGGAAATGGCGCTGAAAAGCCTCGCGCACCGGTTGCGCGAGCGCTATCGCGCGCTGCTTCGCGAAGAAGTTGCCCGAACCGTCGAGAAACCCAGTGAGATCGAAGAGGAACTCCGGTATCTATGTTCGGCGTTGACGGCCGCGACGTGATTTAACAATTTGACGGATTTAGTTATTGACGACTCACAATTCACCATTGACGATTCACAATTCATGGTTCAGATGCCTTCTACCATAGGAATTTCGCTGACCACACAATCATGCGCTGTTCCGATTGTATGCTTTCAGCAATCACTCAGCGTATTTCCGCGCGAACAATCTTCCCCTTTGTAACGTTGCAACATTTTTTCAATACCACCCATGAACGGCCCTTCTAGTTCGGTGCGGCTCCCGAAAGAAGCGGTCCCGTGTTCGGAATGTGGATCGACATCGCGGGTCGGGCGCGGTCTCTGTTTGACCTGTCTGCTGAATCAAGGTTTGGGCGCTGATACTTGCAACCACGAAGCGCTCGAGGACGCGCTCGCTGGAATCGATGTCCCCGACGCCGATTGGCGCCTGGGCAATTATCAAATTCTCGAAGAGATCGGGCGCGGCGGCATGGGCGTCATTTATCGCGCCCGGCAACGGCACTCGCGCCGCATCGTCGCGGTGAAGCGGATTTTGAGTTATCACGCCGATTCGCAGGAGACGCTGGTACGCTTCCGCCGTGAAGCCGAAGCTGCAGCGAGGCTCGATCATCCCAACATTCTGCCTATTTATGAAGTCGGCGTGAACGAGGACGGCCTTCCCTCCTTCAGCATGAAATTTGCCTCCGGCGGCAGTCTCTTGGACGCGGGGCCGGCTCTGCGTAACGAGCCGCGCCGAAGCGTGGCACTAATCGCAAAGGTCGCGCGCGCCGTCCAATACGCCCACGTTCAAGGCGTTCTCCATCGTGATCTAAAACCGGGAAACATTTTGCTCGACGGGCACGGCGAACCGTTGGTGAGCGATTTCGGATTGGCCACATGGCTCGACACCCCGAGTGACCTTACCCACACGCTGACGATTTTTGGTACACCCGGTTATATCGCGCCCGAACAAGCAAACGGATCGGTTGCTAAACTCACACCAGCGGCGGACGTTTACAGTCTCGGCGCGATCTTGTTTAACCTTTTCACCGGCCGGCCACCATTTCTGGGCGAGCACGCGCTTGCTATTATTCAACAAGCTGCGACAAAGCCCGCGCCGAAACTGCGCTCTCTCGAGCCAACGCTCGACCGCGATCTGGAAACCATCTGCGCAAAATGCTTGGAGCGCGAACCAAAGACGCGTTATCTCTCAGCCGGCGATCTGGCCGAAGACCTTGAACGCTGGCTCGAGGGTCGCCACATCATCGCGCGCCCTGTCTCGCCGCCGGCGCGCGTCTGGCGCTGGTCGCGACGCAATCCCGTTGTTGCGGGAATGGCAGCGCTCTTGCTCATACTGGGAACAGCGGTGGGCGCACTGATTTGGAAAGGCCAATTTGCCACGCCGCCAGTCGCATCGGGAATTGCCGTGTTGCCCTTTGAAAATCTCAGCGCTGAAGACGAGAGCGCGTTTTTTGCCGATAGTGTCCAGGACGGCATTTTGACCAAGCTGGCGAGGGTGGCTGACCTCAAGGTCATCGGCCGCACCAGCGTCTTGCCATATCGCGGCGCGCACAGTGCGCAGCAAATCGCGCAGGCTCTGAACGTCTCTCATGTGCTCGAGGGGAGCGTCCGCAGGAATGCTGGCAAAATCTTTTTACATGTTCAGTTGGTCGATGCGCGCACTGGCGCCCACGTCTGGGCTGAAAGGTACGAATGCGACGTAAGCGAGCTGTTCAGCGTCCAGAGCGGGATCACGCAAAAAGTCGCAGCGCAGCTCCATGCCAGGGTCTCAGCTGTCGAGGAAGCTGCCATCAAGGAGCCGCCGACGACGGACCTTGTCGCCTACGATCGGTACTCGCGGGCCAAAGGCCTCGTCAATGGCATTGCGTTTAGCACCCGGGGAAAAGAAGATTTGTTGCAGGCCGTGCAACTGCTTAACCAGGCCATCGCGCGCGACCCTCTGTTTTTTGATGCTTATTGCCAGCTCGCGGGAGCGCATGACCGGATGTATTTCCTTGGCTTCGATCATACAGAAGCGCGCCTTAAACTGTCCGAAACGGTCATGCAATCGATCCGCCGCCTGCGCCCCGACTCGGGACAAACGCATCTGGCCCTCGCTCAGCATTTTTATTGGGCGTATCAGGATTACGACCGAGCCCGGGTGGAACTGGATGCTGCCCGCACCACGCTGCCAAACGAATCCCAAATTGCTCTTATGGCCGGTTACATTGATCGGCGCCAGGGTCTCTGGGACAAATCCTTGGAGGAAATGAACCGTGCGTTAGCGCTGGACCCGCGCAATTTTTCCATACTCCAGCAAATCTCTCTTACGTACGAAGCTTTGCGCCGCTATAAAGAGATGGCCGCCACTCTGGATCGCGCGCTGGCCTTAGCTCCGAAAGACATTCCCAGCCGGGTTAGGCGCGCCTGGACTGATCTCGAATCGCGCGCAAATCCAAAACTGCTGCATACGACAATTGAGACGATCCTGGCCGAGGATCCAAACG
>QHOW01000258.1 GCA_003219435.1 Verrucomicrobiota bacterium
GTCATATGCGGGCCGTCGCGCGGCTTACGCACGGCGACATGAGGAAACTGTGAAGCCAGGACGCCGGCAAATTTTCTTAAAAAAAGTATTGACACGCTTTCGCCCTTTTGACTAAAAAGGGTGTTTCTCTCCCAGAACCAATCGAAAAAGCCAGGGGAAATAAAAAGCCAAAAAATAAAACCGCCACCTCAGCCCAAAATCCAGCCATGAAAAAGAAATCCACTTCACAATCCGCACCTGCCCGCCGTAGCCTCGGCGAAGGTGGGTTCTTTAATCTCCGTGTCTTAATCGGCCTGTTTGTAGTCCTGGCCGGCGTCTTTCTGGCGCTGTTTGGCATGGGTGCGTTCTCGAGCGTGTTCGCCCAGGGAAAAGGCACCAAAAACATTAGCTCCACTACAAACCAAGCGTCCCCCGGCACGCAGACGCCCGATGTGGTACAATTGGTCGGTCCGGTCCGCTTGGACAAGGATCTGCGAGATTTACCTTACGTCGCGCCCAAGAAGGAATTCGAAGAAAGAGTCCTGACGCGCTACCCGCGCGGGACAGGGGAGACTGGCGCGACCGAAGCTCCGGCAGGATATGGCACTTCTGGCCTCGCCTACGTCCAGCGATTGCTCAAAAATCTTTGGCGGCCAGTGCCCACCATGCCGCCCCCGCTGCTGACCTTTGAAGGACTCGGTGCAGCCCAGGCTTGTGCTTGCGCGCCACCGGACAGCGATGGAGATGTCGGCCCGAATCATTACGTCGAAGCGGTAAACGTCGCTTTCAACGTCTATGATAAAAACGGCGTCAGTCTGGCCGGCCCGACCACCTACAATTCGCTCTTCGCCCCGCTGACGGGCACGCCTTGCAGTGGCTTCAACGACGGAGACCCGTTTGTGTTCTACGATCACCTTGCTGACCGCTGGGTGATCAGCGACTTCGCTTTCTCCTCGCTTAATGGGCCGTTCTATCAATGCATTGCCGTGTCTCAGACCAGCAGCCCCGTCACCGGCGGCTGGTTCCTCTACGCGGTGCAACATGATTCCGCGAATCCCCAATGGCTCGGCGATTACCCGAAGTTCGCGCTGTGGAATAATCCGCAGCCTGGCGGCGCCTATATCTTCACGGTCAACCTGTTTTTCGGTCCCACCCTTGGACCGTTCGAAGGCGTAGGTGTCTTTGCGCTCGATCGCGGCTCCATGCTTACTGGCGGTCCCCCGAATCCTGTCCATTTTGATGTCCCTATCGCCGGATTGGGCGATTCCTATAGCATGGTTGCGGCGACTTTTCGCACCGGCACTCCGCCGCCTGCAGGTAGGGATGCAATGCTCCTTGACGTTGACAGCCCCTTTAATGAAAACACAACTCTAACCCAGGTTAAGGGCTGGAAGTTTCATGTCGATTTTGTTAACCCGGCCAATTCAACCCTTGGCATTAGCGTCAACCATAGCCCGAACGCGCTGATTTCGGTCAACCCGTTCGTCGAAGCGTGGACGAATGCCACTGGGTTTACGTTGGTGCCGCAACAGGGAACTTCCGACAAACTCCAAACCCTTGGCGATAAAATCATGACGCCGGTTGTTTACCAAAATCGCAGCGGCACGGAATCATTATGGGCTGACCAGACAAATATCCTGAATTTCCCGAACGGGCCGACTATTATCCGCTGGTACCAATTCGATGTTACCGGTGGTAACTTTGCTACTACGCCAGTTCAACAACAGGATTGGAGCAACAACAACGATGGTATATGGCGCTTCATGCCCAGCATAGCGGTCGATGCGAACGGTAACACGGCCATTGGATATTCCGCGTCAAGCAGCACCATGTTCCCAGGCATTCGTTATGCGGGACGCCTTGCCTCCGATCCGCCAGGTAACCTCGCGCAAGGGGAAGCTACGATGTTCGGCGGCACCGGGAGCCAGATCGACACCTCAAACCGCTGGGGCGACTACAGCATGACTACGATCGATCCGGCCGATGGCATGAGCTTCTGGCACGTGAACGAATACTACGCGACAAACAGTACTTTCAACTGGCATACGCGTATCGGAAAGTTCAATTTCGTAGGAGGCCCAACGCCGACACCTACGGCGACACCTACGCCGACCGCTACGCCCTCGGGTTGCAGTTGGTCAGCTGGTCCGAACTTGAACGACAATGTCGGGGGGGTTCGCCTGGTTGGCGTCTTTTTCCCGACCAACGGGAAGTTCTACGCGATGGGCGGGCGCAGCTCGGACAGCCCGGGCAGCGATTTCACCCATCCGTTTGAATATAATCCAGCCACTAACACTTGGACTACCAAGTCAGCCACGTATCCTGATACCCAGGTGAACAACATGGCTTGCGGTGTGCTCACCCTCTCAGGCACCCCTGAAATCTACTGCGTGGGCGGGTCAGCAGCTGGCCAGACGACGGCTACGGCTCGAGTGTTCTTCTACAATCCGGTGACCGACACCATCACCAGCCTCACCGCTGGAGACAACTGGCCTGGCGATGCCTCAGGCACAATCCTGCCTGGTGGGTTTTCAGTGTTTAACAACAAGCTGTACATACTGGGCGGGTTCGACATCAACGTAGCCTCCACCAACCAGATATGGGAGTTTGATCCCACTGTTGGCGTAGGCTCCAAGTGGACGCAGAAAGTGAACACGCCCGAAGGGGTGATGTACGCACCTACAACCACCATAGGTAACATTATCTACCTGGCTGGGGCATCGGATTTCCAAGGTGGCCTGGTCGTCGACACGACTAATTCGTTCAGCTTCAATCCTGTCGCTAACACCATCGGCTCGATAGCACCCATACCGAGAGCCACAGGCGAGACGCGGGCGCTTAACTTCAACGGCCAGATGTTGGTGATGGGCGGCGGGAGAGTTTCGCCCAACCCCTCCAGTGAGGTGGACATCTTCAATCCGGGCAA
>QHOW01000007.1 GCA_003219435.1 Verrucomicrobiota bacterium
ATCGGCGCGCGCAATCGATCCGCTCTTGAACCAAAGTTTGATGGCGCTCGATGTCGATCTTGCGCCAGCGGAACACGACGAATTCATCAAGGCCCGCGATAGCGCGCTGACCGCTTTGCATGGCTACGCCGATGAACTCGAGAAACGAGTGCCGAAAATGGCGGATTTCTCGCCGATGGGGGAAGCGAACTACAATTATTATCTCAAACACGTGCTCCTCTTGCCCCTGAGCGCAGCGCAAGTGGAAATGATCGGCCGGGTTGAGCTGGCGCGTTATCGCGCTCTGGAGGCGCTTCTGCCCGATCCCAAATTGGCCGATCCCGATCCGCAGCGCAGCGCGAACATTCCGCCCGATCAAGCATCGTTTTTAAAGGCTTATGAAAGTCGCGAGGGGGAAATGATCAGCTTTTTGAAGGAGCATAATCTCATTACTCTGCCCGATGATCTCGGCCTGTTTCAGATTCGGCAGTTGCCGGACGCGTTTAAGCCGACCAACCCCGGCGGTTTCATGAATCCGCCCGGGGTTTACGATAAGGATCCGACCGGGTTCTATTTTATCCCGACCTATAATCCGCAATCGAAGAACTTTTATATTCGCGCGGCCATCGAAGATCCGCGGCCAATCCTTGGTCACGAGGGAATTCCCGGGCATTTTCTACAGCTCTCAATCGCGAATCATTTAACAGACGAGATTCGGCGCCAACACCAGGACGGCGTGTTTGTGGAAGGCTGGGCGCTTTACGGCGAAGAAATGTTGATGAAGACGGGGCTATATCCGGACAATTCCCCGGCGCAGGGGCAGGTCCTTCATCTGTCACGCTATCGCGCGGCACGCATCGGAGTAGATGTAAATTTGCACACCGGCCGCTGGAGTTTCGAACAAGCCGTCAAATATTTTATGGACGCCGGCGGACTCGATCGTGAAGCAGCCGAAGGCGAAGCGGCCGGCGCAGCTTCAAGTCCACATCAGAAGATCAGCTACATCATCGGCAAATGGCAGATCATGAATCTGCTCGGCCGTTACAAAGATCGACAAGGCGACAATTTCCGGCTCGGTCAATTCCACGATGACCTGATCAAGAACGGCAGCCTGCCCGTCTCAGTGATCGAATGGATCTTACTCGATGATCCGGCCGTGGTGCAGCAACCGACGAAATAACCTGGTGATAGCCCGGTTGTTGTAGTCGCCTGAGGATCGCCGCACGAACCTCTTTATGTCTTGACATGCGGAAGCGAGTTGGCGCAAGATCGACAACCTAACGAGCCGCGCCTTATGAATTCCAAGGATACCATCGTTCGAAACACGTTTCTCTGCGCAGTTGCATTCGCCCTCGCGAGTTGCGCAACGCTGACCAAGCCCGAGAGCGACGTCAGTTTCGAGAACCTGCGCGCATTCGAAATCTCCTTCGTCGATCAATACGCTGTTCTGGGCAAACGTTTCGATGCCGCGGCCTTTGATGCAAAGGTTGCGGAAGGCAACGCCAAGTTTCAGGACGCGATGACGAATGAGAAATTCAAGGCGCGTCGGCCTGTGTTAAAGGATCTTGCGGACCAATTCAAAGCCGAAGCCGCACACCTTCGAAAGAAAGCGAGCACCGGCAAAATTACAAAAGCCCTGGCAGCCGAGAGGAAGCGCGACATCAACGACAACTACGAGCATGCCATCGCGAAAAAAACAGAATAAGCCTGCAAAACCTCGACCGAAGAAGCAGAAAAAATCGTCGAACTCGATTCGGTGCTAGACCAGGTCAACGACAGTACCGTCGCGGACGCAAAGAAAGAGCTGCAGAATTTATTGGCGGACGCGAAAGGTGATTCTGCCACTTTCTTTCAGCAGAATGCACAGAAGCTCGAAGAACGCCTCGTCCTCGTGAGCAAAGGTGAGCTCGATCAAGATGACTTCAATTTCTTCGTCGAAAATCAGAAACGTGCCGCGCAGATTTTCATCGACAGCCAACCGCCGCAGGCGCAGGAGCGCGCGGAAAAACTGACCATCCACCTTCTCGAAGTCGCGGCGACCAAAATCGTGCCGGTGCTGATCGCGGCGGCGTTATAATCGCCAGTCGGATTCTATCAGGGCAAGCGATTGTATTTTTTCAACAACTCGCGCACACGATCGTGCGGCAAAGCATCGACGTGATGATTGTCGCGTCCCGTCATGTCGTGATTGTCGACGAGCGCGTTAACGATCGCTTCTTCGGTCGCTTGCACAACTGCCTCAAAGATCGGATCGAGCCGATCGTTGGGAATTGTTTCAACGGTGTGTGTGAGCAGGTCGGGGTTCGCGGCGTTCGGATTCGCGGTGGAAAAGGCGATGAACAAATCGCCCGAACCATTTCCGGAAACGCTTCCCGTGCGGGCGAGACCGAGCGACGCGCGACGGGCGAGGCGTTTCAATTGGTTAGGCAAAAGCGGCGCATCAGTCGCAACGACGATGATAATGGAGCCGACTTCCTCTTTATAAACCTGGCCTGGAATTTCTTTACCGACTGGAACTCCCGCAATGGTCAGTTGGGGTCGGCGTCCGCAATTCGCCTGCACAAAGACGCCGACGATAAACGAACGCGCGGGTGCATTCTTGTCCTGTTTCAGATCGACCTTGCGTGAAGCGGTTCCGTTTCCGCCTTTGAACTCGTAGCAGATCATGCCCGTCCCACCGCCGAGGCTCCCCTCCTCTAGTGCGCCGCCGTGAGCCGAATCGAGCGCGTGCCAGACGTCTTCCGCTTTGACGTGAAAACCGTTAATGTCATTGAGCCAGCCGTCCCAAGTCTCGGCGACGACGGGCAAACTCCACCAGTAGCCAGTCTTATCGGCTGCTCCGCGTTTAATGCGCCACGCAATTACGGCATCCCGCGCGACTCCGACGCTGTGCGTGTTCGTAATAATGATTGGTCCTTCGAGAAACCCGCTTTCTTCGACCCAGGGCGTGCCCGTCATTTCACCGTTGCCGTTCAGGCTGAAGAAACCAGCGTAAACAGGGTCATTGAGCGAATCGTGTCCGCGCGGAATGACTGCCGTTACCCCTGTGCGCACCGGGCCTTTGCCTACCTCGAGTTTGCCTTCGCCAGTGATCAGGGTGGTGTATCCAACTTCAACACCGGCCACATCGGTAATGGCATTGAATTCCCCCGGCGTGCCTTCGAACGGAATGCCAAGATCCCGCGCACGCGTTTGTTTGCTTTCTGTCGTCGTCCTTGCTGGCGGGGATTTCTGAGGCTCTCGTGCCGAAGCATCGAGCGCGACTACGAGCACGAGCAGGAGCAAGAGGCGAGCAAACTGCTTCAATGTCATTGTTCATCCATCAACTATCAGCTACCAACCATCAACTTTTTCGTTAGATTGAAGGCGTGAGCTACGAGGTTTTCGCACGAAAATACCGGCCCCAGACTTTTGACGATCTGGTCGGCCAGCCGCACGTCTCGCGCACGCTGAAAAATGCGGTCACGCAAAACCGGCTCGCCCATGCCTATCTTTTCGTTGGACCGCGCGGAATCGGCAAAACATCGACCGCTCGGATTCTGGCGAAATCACTCAATTGCGTAAACGGGCCAACTGCCACGCCATGCGGAGAATGTCACAACTGCCGCGAGATTGCAGCGGGCAACAGTCTCGACGTGATCGAGATCGATGGCGCCAGCAACAACAGCGTCGAAGACGTTCGCCAGCTTCGCGAGAATGTTCGTTATGCGCCTGCCAAAGGCCGTTACAAAATCTATCTCATCGACGAAGTGCACATGCTGTCAGCGGCGGCGTTTAATGCGCTTTTGAAGACGCTCGAGGAGCCACCAGCGCACGTGAAATTTATTTTCGCGACCACCGAGCCGCAGAAAGTTTTGCCAACGATTTTGAGCCGTTGCCAGCGCTTCGATCTCCATCGTATCCCGGCAAATCTGATCGCGCAGCACCTTCAATTCATTGCTGGAAAAGAAAAAATCACATTGGAACCCGCGGCTGCGCATGCGATCGCGCGGGGCGCGGAAGGCGGTATGCGCGATGCAGAATCGATGCTCGATCAGCTCGTCGCATTCTGCGGCGAAAAAATCAGTGAAAGTGATGTCTTGAACATATTCGGGTTCACAGCCGAACAAACCGTAGTCGATCTTACCGGGCGGATTTTGCGCGGCGAAACACCCGCCGCGCTCGAACTCCTCTACGAGCAATGCGAAAGCGGCAAGGACATGATGCGACTCATGTCGGACTTGATTGTTTATCTGCGCGATCTGCTTGTGTTCAAGGCAAAACCGGATGTTCTGGATGAAGACATCGATCCTGATTTGAAAAAATCGCTCGCAGCGCATGCCGAATTGATCGAGACCGATCGTTTGCTCGACCTGATCGATCAATTGGCGGCCGCCGAAGGTCGAATGAAATGGGCGCCCAACAAGAAGCTCCATTTTGAGGTCGCAATCATCAGGGCGATCCAGAGCCTCGGACAAGCGACATTGGATGAGGTAATTGAGAGACTCAGTGAACTTCGCGATGGTGGTAGGGCGCGACCGCCGGGCGCGCCGCCCACGAAACCTGCAGCGGCGGGCTCTGACCGCGGCAACGAGGGATCGCGTCGGCAGAAAGCCGGGATCACCGATCCCGGCTACAGCAAAGCGGAAACCGCGCGCGTGGCCGAGACTGCGGTACAAAGCCAGCCTAACGCGGACGAATTGTGGCACAAGGTCCTCGCAAAAATTCCGGTGAAGGGATTTTTGCGTACGTTAAGCGAATCAATTCGTCCGATTGGAATCGATGGCCGCAATTTTTTGCTTGGGCATTCGCCGGATGATCAGTCGAAGGTTGAAGCGCTCGCCAGTCCAAATAATCGCCGCCAGTTGGAAACGCTTCTGGGAGAAGCAAGCGGGTGCGACTGGTCGGTGAGATTTGTGGCAAAGGAGGGAATTGTACCCCCGAAAGCTTTCGGGGCTGGTTCCGAAGCGGCGAGGTCAGTTGAATGGTTCGAAGATGATCGGCTCATCCAGGAGGCTCTTGAGATGTTCAATGCTCAAATCAAATCCTGATGAAACGGATGGGTTAAAATGTTAAAAGCGTTACAAGGGTTACAACGGAAGAGCAGCGATAGCGTCAAACTGCCATTTTAACTTTGTAACTCTTTTAACGAATCACTACGACGTCGCAGCCCCAAATTATGAATCTCAACAAGCTCATGAAGCAGGCCCAGAAAATGCAGGAGCAAATGACCAGGACCCAGGCTGAGCTCGAGAAGAAAACTATCGAAGTGAGCGCGGGCGGCGGCAAAGTGAAAGTAACCGCAAACGGCGCCGGTGACATCGTCGCGATCAAGATCGACAAGGAAGTCGTTGATCCAAATGATGTCGAGTTCCTCGAGGAAATTGTCCTGACCGCCGTGAAGCAAGCCGCCGAGCAAGGAAAGGCCCTCGCCCAGGAGGAAATGACAAAGCTGACCGGGGGATTTCAGCTGTAGCAAGACGTCTCAACTTTTTGAGCTTACAGATGCTAACCGCCATCATTGTCGCGGCCGGCAGCAGCCAACGCATGGGGTTCGACAAGTTGTTTGCGACAATCGCCGGGAAACCGCTAATTGCGCACACGCTCCATGCGTTTGAGCGCGCCAGTTCTGTTAACGAAATCATCGTTGTTGCGCGCGAGGATCGACACGGCGAAATCCGAAAGATCAGCCGTGCTGAGAACTTCAAAAGAATCCATTCGATCATCGAGGGCCGCGAACGTCGCCAAGATTCGGTTCGCGCTGGTCTGCATCAGCTCAGTGCCGCCGCCAAATATGTTGCTGTGCATGACGCGGCACGGCCGCTGATCACCCCGGAACAAATCGAGCGTGTTTTTGAACAATGCCTGATCCACGGCGCTGCTGCACTGGCTGAACCAATCAACGACACGCTTAAGCGCGCCGATGTCGACCCATTGGGCTCGCGCTCCCACCACGGCGGGAAGGCAGACCAAGTTCTGGCAGTGGCCGGCTCGGTGGATCGGCATCGACTTTACGCGATGCAAACGCCACAAGTTTTCGAGCGCGCATTGATCGAGACAGCTTATCGCGCCGCTCACACTGAAAATGTTTCATTGACGGACGAAGTTTCCGCGGTCGAGCGACTCGGTCGCACAGTTGTTTTGGTCCTCAACGACGACTTCAATTTCAAAATCACTTATCAGCGAGATTTGGCGCTAGCTGAATTTCTTCTGAAGCAACGGCGCGCTCCGGCTGCAAATGGTAGGGCGCGACCGCCGGGCGCGCCCAGAAAAACTGACCACGGCAACTAAGCAATCATCGGATCGACCGGCACAACTGGCCGAATCAGGTCAGCTACAGCCAGAACGTCTTTGCATTTGAAGCCACGGCCGCGCCTTCGAATCCTGGCTGCTTCGAGTTCGTCAGCCCGGAGAAGTTGCCCATGTTTCCAAACCCAGGCGTTGCGATTGTAAGGACCCACACGGCAAGGATCGGTCCATGTGTGGATCGACAACAAGCAATCGTTGACGGCAGCGGCAATGTGCATCGGGCCACTGTCCACGCTCACGACAAATCGCGCGACGCGAATCAGCCAGATTAATTGTAACAGTGACGTTTGGTTAGTCAGGTCAATGCAATTCGCGACCACCTCGATCCCGGCCCGTGACTGCCCCACTATCACGATACGAGTGGGGGCGAAGGCACGGCAAAATTCCTGGATAACCGCGTTTGAGAGCGATTTGCCGCCGCCTCGCGCAAAGGGATGAAGAAGGATGAACGGCGGGTATTCATCGAAACGCGGGAGCGGGTCCCCTGTGGGAATCGGGCAACGAAGCCACGGGCTGATCGTGGCGCCCGCGCACTCGGCCAGTTTCAGGCACCGGTTAACGGAATGCCCGCGATCATTTACTTTCGCGACGCGATCGTAAAACCACCGCGAACCTTCGCGCGCATCGCTCATTCCGTAGATTTCTTTGGCGCCGCTGATCTTTGCGATCAGCGCGCTGCGAAGCAATCCTTGAAAATCGAGCGCCAGATCGGGCCGGATGGTCCGGGTTTTCTTCAACCACGGCAACAAGCTGTAAGATGCGCCCAAGCCGCGAAATTCGCCCCGTGGAAAAAAGTGGACATGATTTACATCAGGATTCCCCCGAAGCAGCGGCGCAAATTCGGGATTAATCACCCACGTAATCTCGGCTCCAGGGTAGGCATCACGAAGCACGGCCACCGCCGGAAGAGTGTGGACGATATCTCCGAGCGAACTCGGCTTGATGATTAGGATCGATTTAGGGTTCAGAGGTCAGAGGTCGGAAGACGGCCGTTAGATCGTTAAATCCTTCTCAGCGTCCCATTGCAAGCCGTTCGGCAAGCGGCCGCGGCAGACCGGCCTCGATCACCTTTTTTTGCGCGGTCGCCAGATCGTATTTTACCCGTATCTGCTGGACGAGATTGTTCTCAACGTCGTAAACGCAGTAGGCGGCGCGCCAATTTCCGTCACGTGGTTGTCCAACACTGCCCACGTTAATGAAATATTTCTTAGCCGGCTCAATACGGACATGATCGATCAGCTCCCGTCTGACGCCCTCGTCGCGAATAAAAACCATGGGCACATGGGTGTGGCCAAAAAAGCAAATGGTCGTGTGCTGATACGTGAAACTCGCCGCCGCATCGAGGTTATTAAAAACGTAACCCCATTGCTCCGGCGTATCGAGCGTCGCGTGCACGATGGTGAAATCGCGCACCTGTTTTTGGAACGGCAGGTCGCGCAGCCATTGCTTGTCCTTTTCTGTCAGTTTATCGCGCGTCCATTTGATGGCGCGCTCGGCCAGCTGGTTAAAGTCGGTCGGGAATCTCGAGACCGACGCCTGCTCGTCGTGGTTGCCTTTTACGGTGGGGCAATCCAGTTCGCGAACTCGTTCGAGGCACTCATGTGGATTCGCGTTGTAGCCGACCACGTCGCCCAGGCAGACAAAATGCGTGCACTTGCGCTGGCGCGCATCGGCCAGGACGGCTTCGAGCGCCTCCAGGTTGGCGTGGATATCACTGAAAATCGCGAAGCGCATTGCGGCGGCTGTTAAAAAGGTTAAAAAGGTTACAACGTTACAACGGAAACGCTTCAACGATTTTAACCATTTAAAAATCGAACGATTTCAATGTTGCAAAGACTTCGAGTCGGGAATCCGCTGGTCCTGCGGGATCCCGAGTTTATCTTCGAGAACTTTTAGCCGGCTAATCAAAGTCGGCAGCCGTTCCTTTTCACCTTTGTCATAGAGCTGGCGAAGGCGCTCATATGCTTCACGCTCCCGGCCTTCGCAGTAGGAAAGCTCGTAGGCGGAGAAACGCCTGTCATAGGTCCGCGCTCCAGGCAGGGCCGCTGCCTTGCCGAAGAATTCCGAAGCGCGCTCGTGATCTTTGTATTTCTCTTTGTAAAGCCGGGCAAGTGCTTCGTAGAGCTCGGGACGATCGGGATTATTTTTTATTCCGCGCTCAAGAAAATCTTTGCCGAGCGCAAAATATTCGCGTTGCGCTTTGACCCGCAAGGCGAGACGCGGTTGCGTTCGGTCGTTCATTGCGGCGACGCTGGCGTTCCAGGCCATGTGCCATGCGGCCATGTCCCAAAACAGGAGCGCGCGCGGCTGCAGCGTCGTGACGTGCTGGAATAATAACAGCACACGGCCCCACTCTGTCCGCTCCCACGCCACATGCGCTTGAATGAAAAGGCCATCGGCAACAATCGATCGAAATCCGCTCAACGCGGCAATGAATCCCAGTTGCCCGATTTTCTCTCGGAGATCGAGATTAAATTCGACCCCTCGGAAATGCTCTTGTCGATGGACCGCGGCTAGGTCTCGCTCCATTGGCAATTTAAGCGCTCCGAGTGCGAGCAGAATTACCAGCACGAGCAGGCCGCGTATCATAATTCCTTCCCATAAAAGACGAACGCCGCCAGCAATGTGTAGATCGTCGTGTAGAAAACTCCCAGCACAGCAGTCTTGAAAAAGAGGCCGAGTGAAATGGCTGTGCCGGCGACGATGTCATCTACCAAGTTGAACGCTTGCAGGTCGGGAAATATCAGCGCTACAACTGCGAGAAAAACGCGCGAGATCCACCCGCTGCTGTGTTCCTGTAACCAGTATTCCCGAGCGATCGCCTGTAAGTGGCCGATAAAGTAAATGAAAGCCATTACCACAATGGTGAAAATATTTGTGGTGGCGAAGGTCGATACAAAAAGCGTGAGCGCCGCGAGCAAACATGCTTTCAGATAAATAATGACGATGCCGGGTAATATGTCGCTGTTGAATGCCGAAGCGCGGACTGCGCGCAAAGCTTCATCTATTTGTTCGCGCGGCGCCGCGGCCATTTGGCGCATGGTCACGTGCACGAGCGTTTGCTCGCGCGCGTAGAGCACAAGGAAAAACACGGCACCCATCACCAAAGTGCCGATCGCCAGCAGCAAAAGCACCCCGGCAATTTTCCCAAGCAGATATTCCAATCGCGGGACCGGTTTTGCGAGAATCGTGTAAATCGTGCGATCCTCGATGTCCTGCGGAATGAGTCGCGCGGTGGCGACAATTGCCAGCAACGACGTAAAGATCGACATCGCGCCGAGCGAAACGTCTTTGAGGATTTGAAACTCCTGCTGAAAAGTTAGCTGCGCCATAAACATCGAGCTGCCGATCAAAAGCAGGGCGAAAACCAGCAGGAAGTAAAAAACTTTCAGGCGCGTGAGCTCGGTCAATGTGTTGACCGTGATGGCGCCAATGCGGCCGACAGAGAAAGCGCGATAAGGCTTTGCCAACGTTGAAGCGTTGCCTCCTTCGCCAGGGCTCCGGCGGCCAGGGAAACGTTGAAGCGTTAAATCGTTTCTGTCGTTCGTCATTTCTGCTTAGTTATTCTTTCGTCATTCGACATTCGGGCTTCGTCATTTTTGGCTGTCGCTTCGAGAAACAATCTTTCAAGGGTGGTCGTGGATTTTCGACGCTCGATCAGTTTCGCGTTTGAGCGGTTGATGAGTGACTCGATCTCATCGACGAGCGGAGGGGAAGCGTCAGCGATGACAAGCTCCGTTTGATTTTCAATCGCAATCAATTCCTGCAACCGTCCTTCGCGCACCAGCACACCATCGGCAAGAATGCCGACGCGATCGCAGATTTCCTGCGCTTGCGCCAGCAAATGAGAGGAAAGCAGCACGGTGATTCCACGTCGCCGCAGATCCAGAATCAGGTCGCGAATCTCGCGGGAGCCCGCCGGGTCGACGCCGGCAGTGGGCTCATCCAGCACGACGAGTTTCGGATCGTGAATCAATGCTTGCGCCAGGCCGATGCGTTGTAACATGCCTTTCGAATACGTGCCGAGCCGCCGCTTCCGCGCCTTCGTCAATCCAACGAGAGTCAGTAACTCATTGATTCGATTTTTTAATGGGGCGCCTCCGAGGCCGCAAAGGCGCCCGAAAAAACGCAGAGTTTCTTCGCCGGTGAGATATTTGTAAAAGTAAGGATTCTCCGGCAGAAAACCGACCGCTTCCCTGCTTTCGACCAAACGGCTGTCACGACCGAAAATCTCCGTGCGGCCGCGGGTTGGTGAAACCAGCCCCAGGATAATTTTGAGAGTCGTGCTCTTCCCAGAGCCGTTCGGCCCGAGCAGTCCGTAAACTTCTCCCGGTTCAACGCGCAGATCGAGGTCGCGCACGGCAACAACGGACTGTCGATGGAATGGGACCGGGAAAAGTTTCGTCAGTCCCCGGACAGCAACTGCCGGATCAGTCATAGCGAATCTTAAAACCGCGGGCAGTAACCGGCTTTTCCAGTTTGTTTTCGACTTGTTTGCGAATCAGCGCGCGGAGTTCGCTCTGAGCGATAGCGTCCAGGAACGCGCGCACTTCATTCTCTTCTCCGTTGATCTCAAGTTCCACGCGGCCATCTGGCAGGTTGGTGACCCATCCGGTGACATCGAAGCCTTTTGCGATGTGTTGCACAGACCAGCGAAACCCGACGCCCTGAACGTTGCCCTCGTAAAATACCTGAAGCGAAACCATGGTCGCTAATTCCGCGATGCTTGCTGGCTCCTAGATGGCAGCGCTAGGCCGCGTGAAAATCCAGCATCCAGCTTGTCCGCTATGGCGGGAATCCAGAATCCAGCAGCGTTTCATTTATACGAGTATACCAGACAGAAGCTGCCCTCCCGACCTTCAATCAAATCGACCGAGACAAAATACTGGCCGCTGTTCGCCGGTGAAAATCCGGCCGCCGCCTTTTCCCCGGCATTATGGGTGTCGGTGGAGACTTGCTTGCCTGTCTCATTATAAACGCTGACCGCGATTTTTGCCGAAGGCTCAGCCGCGCCGGCGGAAAACCAATATTGGTTTCCGGCATAAAGATTCACCGCGACCAATGCGTGGTCGTGTGGCTTAACGGTCCCGCACCAATGGCCGTCCCGGGTTTTGAATCCATCGTTTGCAAATGCTCCGGCAAGATCGAGCGCGGTCTTACGCGCCTCGACCTCGGCATCTGTCTCGGCGCGCACAGAAAAGCCGGCGACCAACACCACGATCGACAGAAAAATCGGCGGGAGGCGTTTCATTTCGCGATGGTCTTGTTCTCTATCTTCTCCATCACTTTCCCAACCGCTTCATTCACCTTCCGCACTTGATCAACGCTGGGCGCCTTATCCGCCGGGAAAGAAACCAGTTTCTCAATGCCGCCAAGCTGTTCGCTCACATCTTTAACCAGCGGCTCGCTGCGAAGCTCGGGCGAGATTTCATTCACCTTCGATTGCATTAATCTGACGAGCGCCGGCTGGCGCAGTACTTTCGCGCTTCGTTCGTCATAGTTTTGCATGATCGCTCCGCTGACTACCTGCGTGCCGCGAATCCAGCCACCGACACTGACGAGAATCACCAGGTCCTGGTCGGCGTGGGATTGCATCGAGGATTTCACTTCGTTTTGCGTTGCTTCCAGCTCCTCGTTTAACGTGTCCCATTCGTTGTGCTCGGCGAACTCGTTGATGCTATTGCCGCGGCTGAGCAGGCTCTCACTTACTCCAAGGGCTTTTGCCAGCCTGATGATGTCTGACCCGATATTCTTGACCTGCTGGCCGTCCTTCGCTTCGACGGCAATAAACCCATCGGCGATCAAGCCGCCGAGGTTGAGCGCGATTTGCGCGCGATTCCGATAGGTCATCGGCATCGGGCCGCGATATTGGCTCGACCAGTTTGTCTTGCCCGGCTTCTCCAGTGCCGCGAAAAGTTCCGCCGGCGTCGGGATGCTAATCGAATCGCTCCTGACGGCTTTTGCCAATTGATCGGCGGGCAACTGCCCCGTCTCTGCGCCAAAGGCTGTGAAAATGCTCCCGATCAGCCCGATTACGCTCAGTCTTGTCAAACGAATCATCGAACAGATTATCCGGTGCCTCCGCGAAATTGCCAATGCGAATCTGGACCTCAAGAAAGAACCTCAGGTTAAGTTAGGTTTTTCGTCGATCACCAAGATCAGTTGAAGAATCTGATGCCCGGCGCATGATTGCAAGGCAACATCCCCTCTCCCTGCAATATTCTGAAATGTCAAAAACCTTGATTCGTAACATTATTGCGCGCGAAATCCTGGATTCGCGTGGCAATCCAACGATCGAGGTCGATGTGCGTTTGGAAGGAGGTGCGCTTGGCCGGGCGGCGATTCCAAGCGGGGCGAGCACCGGCGAGCATGAAGCATGGGAATTGCGCGATGGGGACAAAATGCGATTTGGCGGCAAAGGCGTGAAGAAAGCAGTCGCCAACGTGAATGATAAGATCGCGCCGGCTCTCAAAGGCTGGGATGCGTGCGACCAACGAAAGATCGACAATAAGCTGATCGAACTCGACGGCACGCCCAATAAGAGGAACCTAGGCGCAAACGCGCTGCTCGGCGTTTCCCTGGCGGTCGCACAGGCCGCTGCCGCGGCGGAAAATCTCTCCCTCTTTCGCTATCTCGGCGGATCCGGGGCGAGAGTTTTGCCGGTGCCGATGATGAACATCTTGAACGGCGGAGCGCATTCGGACGCGCCGATCGATTTTCAAGAATTGATGATAGTGCCGCGCGGTGCGCCTACGTTTTCGGAAGCGTTGCGGTATGGCGCGGAAGTTTTTCATTCGCTCAAATCTGTCCTGAGAGATCGACATCTTTCCACAGCGGTTGGCGACGAAGGTGGCTTCGCCCCGCAACTCGGTTCTGCCGAGGACGCCTTGGAAGCGATTTCAGCTGGCGTTAAAAAAGCGGGCTACAAACTCGGCGAGCAAATCTTTATCGCACTCGATCCCGCCGCCTCCGAATTCTACGATAGCGAAAACAATGTTTATGTATTCAAGAAATCGGATGGCTCTCGCAAAACTGCCGGCGAATTAATTGATTACTATGCCGATCTTTGTGCGCGCTTCCCGATCATTTCGATTGAGGACGGGTGCGCCGAAAATGATTGGGCCGGCTGGAAACAGCTGACCGCAAAGCTTGGTGACAAGATTCAACTAGTCGGTGACGACCTCTTTGTCACGAATGTCGAATTTCTGCGGAAAGGAATTGCCGAGCACGTGGCAAATTCGATTTTGATCAAAGTGAATCAGATCGGCACGCTTACTGAAACGCTGGCAACCATTGATCTGGCAAAGGAAAACGATTACTCCACCGTAATCAGCCATCGCTCGGGCGAAACGGAGGATGCAACGATTGCCGACATCGCGGTCGCGACGAACGCCGGCCAGATCAAGACCGGATCACTTTCCCGCAGCGACCGCATTGCGAAATACAATCAGCTCCTCCGAATCGAAGAAGAACTGGGTGACAAAGCCGAATACGGCGGTAAAATGCGCTAAGTGGATCAGACCTACGCCGATTTTCGCGCGCGTCGCGAAGCCACCGTCTGGCAGCGACTTAACCGAATTCTTCGCGTTCTGCTTGTCCTCGCGATCTGGCTCGTGATTGTGAGCTTGTTTGTTCCACCGTACAAAAAATTGATGCAGAGCCGCGCCGAAATCGACGAGCTGCAGCGACAGGTAGATGGGCAACAAAGTTTACTCTCGCGTCAGATTCGCGAGGTCAACCTGCTCAAGACCGACGTGACTTATTTAGAAACCATCGCGCGGGATCGTCTTGATCTGATGAAAGAAGGTGAAACGATTTTCCGCCTTGAGCCGGCGCAAGGTGCAAAACCGAAGCCGAGCGATTCCGCGCGTAGATAGGGTAGCGGACGCGTCTCGCGTGCTGGTTTCGGCGTTGCGCCGAAACAATCTTTCCTTTCGTTTCCGCAGCCAGGGAAGACGAGCGATGGAAAAGAAAGTTCGCGATCGCGAGGACGCGCTCGCTCCGGCGGCTGCTGGACGAGACCCGTACGCTACTCGATCTACGCGTTTCGTCGCAAGCTCGCTCGTGCCCGCTACGTCTTTGCGATTTGCCGTGACTTAAATTATCTTTCTGCATGCCAGCGGAAATCTCCATTCTCGATGCCGAAGATTTGAAATCGCGCGTTCGCGAATTGCGGAGGTTTCTTTGACGTTGAAAAGCTCCAGAAAAATCTAGCCACAATTGAAAGGCGCATGGCTGCGCCCGATTTCTGGTCGGATCGCGAGCGTGCGCAGACCGATGTCGAAGAAGTTTCCCGATTACGTGCGCTGGTGAATCCGTTTCAAGCGTTGGAACGCGAGATCGATGATTTTAGCGCATTGCAGCAGCTGGCTGCGGAAGAAACCGATGCAACTGCGCGCGCAAAGGTAGAGCAAGAAGTCGCAACCGAACATGAACGCTTGCTTCACAAGCTGGAGGAATTCGAGCTGCGCCAATTTCTTTCCGGCGAAAACGATCGCGCGAATGCATTTCTCACCATCCACTCCGGCGCAGGCGGCACTGAGTCGTGCGACTGGGCCGACATGTTGCTGCGGATGTATCAACGCTGGATCGAGCGAAGTGGTTTCAAATCGCAGACCGTGGACATTCAACAGGGTGAAGAAGTCGGAATCAAATCGGTCACCTTGCTTGTGAGCGGCGAATATGCCTATGGGCATCTGCAGACCGAACGCGGCGTGCACCGGCTGGTACGCATCTCGCCATTCGATGCAAACAAGCGGCGCCACACTTCGTTCGCCAGTGTGGATGTCGTCCCTGAAATCGCCGACACCGCTCCGATTGAAATCAATCCGGTCGATCTGGAGATCGACACATTCCGCAGCGGCGGAAAGGGCGGACAAAACGTGAACAAGGTCGAAACGGCTGTGCGCATTCTGCACAAGCCCAGCGGGATTGTGGTAGCCTGCCAGGCGGAGCGCAGCCAGGGACGCAATCGCGAACTGGCTATGAAAATGTTAAAGGCGAAGCTTTACCAAATCGAACAGGACAAGAAGCGGGCGGAGAGAGAACGCCAATATGGCGAGAAGGGCGAGATCGCGTGGGGAAATCAAATTCGCTCATATGTGTTTCAGCCGTACCAGATGGTGAAGGACCACCGCACTGGAGCGGAAACAAGCAACGTTCAAGATGTGATGGATGGCAATATCGACATGTTCATCCAGGCAAAGTTGCGGGGAGAAGAAGCGAGGAAAAGTGAGAACGCTGAGTAGGCGCGTTGTCCGTAAATGCGCCTTTGGCGCCGGCTTTATTCTCTGGAGTTGCTCGGTCGATCTTGTCTAAAGGGATCGATGATCCGTGGCCAGTCTTTCGCCTGCGCGCACAACCCAGCAGCTACGGGATTTTCTCGGATGTAATTCATTTTGGCTGAGAGTTGTTCGCCGCGCTCATCCTCCCGCAGACGGCGATCGAAATATCCTTCCTGCCACATCACTCCGTTCTTATATGCGTGAAAACGTTTCCAGTCGCCAATGACGCCGCTCATCGATTCATCGCGAGGGAACGACAAAAGCGCGTGCAAATGATCCGGCATCAAAACGAACAGGTTGATGTGCCATCGGCGTTTAGAGTCATAAAACTGCGCTGACTTAAGGAGTACCTGCGCCAACGATGCATCAACTAGCTGGCGTTGTTCCATTTTCCGATCAGGAGAGATACGGATGTGAAACGGCGCGCCTGGTTGAATCCAGTGAGGTACTGTGTGATGCAACCGCTGCGGAAATCCGTGGTAAATCACGGCATTAAATTAGCATCGCGCCCGGAGGTCGCGATCCACCAGCACCAACCGAAAGTGCGCGTCGAATTTTCCGCGATTATGTGCACGGCAACAGGCCAGACATGCAACTGCACGTTTAATCCGACGCACGCGAGGAAAATTGCGCTGGCAATTTGGACACCTGTAAAGATAGCGGCGAGCACGTTCGCTGACTGGGAACGGGAGATTATGACAGCGCCTCTCATCGCTAATCCCAAGATCGCGGCAAGCCTGCCGCCACTCAATACCATGGGGCAGAATCCGGCGCCGGCCCGCGCGAAATTGGGCAAGGATATGGGCCAGTTCGTGGCGCAGCGTTTGATCGATTTCGGCTGGATGCTCAAACAGCCGCGGATTCAGCGAGATGAGTTTCTGGCGATAATCAGCGCGACCAGCGGCCGTTCGCAGACGTGAATTCCACTTGACGCGAAGGTCCCGCGCGCCGCGCGCCGCGCCGAGTGAACACAAAAGCGCGCAGGCTTTTGTTTCAAGATTGACATCGCGCTGCCGGAATTTTAGGGCAAGCGCTTCAGTTGGGGTTTGAGGATTCGGTGGGCGGAGCGCCTCCCATACGACTGTCTGGAACGCGAACTCGAGTTGCCTAAGCAACGGCATAGGCGCTCTTTCGCTTGTTCAAGCGCGCAACAATCTTCCCGATGGCGTCTCCGGCGGCTTTGATTTCATCAGCAGTTGTCCATTTACCGAGTGAAAATCGAACTGCGGAGCGCGCGCGCTCGATCGGCAAGCCCATCGCGAGCAAGACATGGGACGCGACTACTGATCCGACCATGCAGGCCGATCCGCTCGACGCGCAGACGCCCTCCAAATCGAGTGCCATTAACATCGTTTCCGAGTCGATGCCGGTGAAACTTATGTTGAGCGTGTTAGCAAGCCGATGACTGATGTCGCCATTTTGCCGCGCGTCAGGAAAAATTTCGGCGATTCGTCTCCATAATTCGTCTCGCAATTGCGCTTCACGTTTCTGTTCGCCGTCTCGATTGCGCAGCGCCCACTCAGCCGCCGCTGCCATTCCCGCAATCGCGGCCACGTTTTCCGTACCGGGTCGCCGCTCATTCTCGTGCGCGCCACCAAACATGATCGGCTGGATCGACAGACCGCTGCGCAAGAAAAGAAATCCGGCGCCCTTCGGTCCGTAAAATTTGTGTGCAGCGAAACTCGCGGCATCAACAAGAGAAAGATTAACATGGTCATCCAGAGCCCCGAAGGCTTTCGGGGTCGAAGGATCCCGCGGCGTTAACTTTGAGGCGGCATCGCCGGATTCCTCGACCCATTCGACTTCGCTCAGGGCGAGACTTTCGCTCGGAATGACAAGTGGCACTTTGCCGAATGATTGCACCATGTCGCTGTGCAATAGGACGCCGCGCTCCCGGCATATCTGGGAAATTTCATGCATCGGCTGAATCACGCCGGTCTCGTTGTTCGCGGTCATGATCGAAACCAGCCGCGTTTCGGGTCGGATCGCGGCGGCAAGTTGATCGAGGTCGACAATTCCTTCGCGCGAAACGTTCAACCACGTTACTTCGAAATTTTCATGCTTTTCCAAGTGCTCGATTGCGTTGAGCACCGCGTGGTGCTCGGTTTTGGCTGAAATCACGTGACCTCCTCGTTCCATCCGACATCGCGCCAGGCCGAACACAGCGAGATTACACGACTCAGTTCCTCCACTTGTGAAAATGATTTCGTTCGGTTTCGCCCGCAGCAGCCCGGCGAGTTTGTCGCGAGCATTGTCGATTGCCGCGCGGGCCTCGCGACCGGCTGCGTGCACACTGGACGGATTACCAAAGTGCCGGTCGAGATACGGCAACATCGCTTCACGCGCTGGCTCGCACAGCGGAGTCGTTGCGTTGCAATCGAGATAAATCATTAAGTCGTACTCGTATGCTTACTCATGCTCATGCTCGTGCTTATTTGCCTCCGCAATCCCCGGCGCGCCCGGCGGTCGCGCCCTACCAATCATTCGCGGAATTCGTCGCGCGTGGTGGCGGGTTTGTGTTTCCGTTTTGGCACGACCTTCAGTTGTTTCTCTTCGTAATAGACAAGTGAATCCGGCGGCACACTTTGGACGAGAAAGACGTTGCCGCCGATCGTCGATCTCGCGCCGATCACCGTTTCGCCCCCGAGCACGGTTGAATTCGGGTAGATGGTCACATCATCCTCCACCTTCGGGTGGCGCTTGCCGCCCTTTTTGATTTTGCCGTGCTCGTCCTTCTGAAAACTGCGCGCTCCGAGTGTGACCCCGTGATAAAGTTTCACCCGGGAACCGATTTCAGTGGTCTCACCGATTACCACGCCCGTCCCATGGTCGATAAAAAAATGCGAGCCAATTTTTGCCCCGGGATGAATATCGATCCCGGTGCGGCTGTGCGCCCACTCGGTCATGATGCGCGGAATCAAAGGCAGTTCTTCTAAATAAAGTTCATGCGCCATGCGTTGGATTGCGATCGCTTCGAGCGCGGGATAAGCCAGAATGATTTCCTCATAGCTTTGTGCCGCCGGATCGCCCTCGTAGGCTGCGTCAATGTCTGTCCAAAGCATCTTGCGCACTTTCGGCAGTTCCGACATGAAATGGCGCAAAATGTCATCAGCTCGTCTGTCGGTCGCTTGATCTGCCGGAATTCTGCCCAGACTTCTGCAAATTTCGTTTTTTAGTCGGGCCTGCAGATTCCTAATTCGGGTTCGCGTCGTGTCGGCTAAATCTTCGGAGCTGACCAAGGCTTCGCTGCGAAACCCAGGAAACATCAAGCTCATCAGTTCGGCGCAAGCCGACTCGATTGCAAGGCGCGAAGGTAAGGTCGCGGCAGCGTCGAGGTAATTTATGCCGCCGGTTTCACTGTAAGTCTGGAGCAGTTCGTCAACCGCATCACGGGTCGTCGCATCCATCATGGGAAATATGCGCCCGCTTCTCAGTGAACAAAAGCGAAACTGTAGGGGATTTCGCTCGTGGTTCAATTCGTGATCGAATTTCGGTGAGCAAGAGCACGAGGTAATCAGCTTCTCATTAACACCGGCCTTCAGGCCGGTGATCACGAGCGAAAGATAGACATAAGCCGTTTCAACGGCCTACGATCCGGAGGATGTCCGCTCATTCGTACTCTCGTTGCTGGGTTCACTTAATTTGGGGAACTCTGAATCGCGAGAAACTGCTGAACAAAACGGCTGCGGCGCGTGTATCTCGCTATCTTGCCGAATACGCTGAAAAGCAAGGCGTTTACATGAAAATCAATTACGTAAACGCGGACCACGTTCATACGCTTGTCGATCTTCCAACTGCCCTCTCAATCGAGAAACTGATGCAGCTCATAAAGGGAAGCTCTTCGCATTGGATCAATTCGTCCAACCTAATCACAGGAAAATTCGCCTGGGGCAGAGGATATGGCGCCTTCTCAGTGTCGGAATCGAATGTGGATCAGGTCGCCGGATATATAAGGCGACAAGAGGAACATCATCGCGTGAGTACATTCGCCGAGGAACTCAGGGAATTCATCGATCGCCACGGACTACGCTGGAAAGATGAGGGAAGCCGTTAAAACGGCTTCGGATCCCTCGACACGCGTCGTCACCGGCCTCAAGGCCGGTGTTAATGAAGATTCCGTCGAACCGATACTCTGTTTTGTAACCCTTTTTAACGACGTAACGACGAAAACGTGGGGAAGCCCAATCGACTTTCCATCTCGCCTAGACCTCGCGCGCATCGACCCATTGAACGGCGAAACGGGCGACCTCTCTCGCGTTTTTCAACTGAAGTTTTTCTTTAATGTGTGCCCGGTGAGTTTCCACGGTCTTTGGGCTGAGATGCAAAAGCTTCGCAATCTGATGGACATCGTCGCCCTTGCCGATCAGTTCCAGAATCTCAAGTTCGCGATCGCTAAGCCGGTCGACGGCGTCGGGTTCACCGTCAGACGATTTTTTCGCAAATTTTGTGATGACCTGCGCCGCCATTGCCGGGCTGAGATAAGGACGACCGCTAAAGACTTCGTGAATTGCCCGGACCACATTGGCCATCGCTTCATGTTTCATGACGTATCCGTTCGCGCCGGCGCGAAGGGAGCGTAAGGCGTAGAGCGACTCATCGTGCATCGAAAGCACCAGAATTGGAAACTTCGGAAATTCCGCGCGGATGTTCTTGATGAGCTCAATGCCGTTGGCGCCCGGCAGGCTAAGATCGACAATAGCCAAATCGGGACTGAGTTTTCGAATCACGTCCATCGCTTCGGAAGCATTGCCAGCTTCGCCGCAGACCGTGAAGCCTCCGTCGGAATGAATCAATTGCTCGAGCCCTTTCCGAAATAGCGGATGATCATCAACGATCACGATGCGTTTCGCGTCCGGCGAATCGCATTTCGGATTCTTGTTCGTCGATCTGGCGCCTTTCATTTCAACTGTATCGGCTACAGGTGGATCGACCGCTCCATCGGGCGATGTTAAATAATGCGCCTTCGGCGCAAAATTAGCATCGAGCTCGCCACAGGACGAGTCCGTGTCGCCGCGGCGACCGGACAAGGGACTGCTCGATCCACCTTGCTTCATTCACCGTCTTTATCGGCCCTCCTTTTACAATTCGCCGCTCGGCGGCTTGCCCGATGTAGGAGATTTAGATCAAGGCGGCTAGTGCTTTCGGATTTTCGCAGGAAACAGCCTGGGCCGGGTTGTTTTCTCTCTTCTGTGATTGGAGTGCTTTATTCGGTAAATAACAGGCCACACGCGTGCCGCCTTTTTTTGGACGTTCGATTTCCAAGCGGCCGCCGATGGCGCGCGCACGATACTTCATGATGTGAAAACCCAACCCCCGTGGGCTACTTACGGTACTGGGAAGTCCGATGCCGTTATCGGTGACGCTCAAGACGGTTCCTTTCCCCGAACGGGCCAATGCGACCACAATTTCGCGGGCTTGCGCATGTTTGTTGGCGTTAATCACTGCCTCCCGGGCGATCCGATAGAGATGTGACGCGACCGCATCATCATCGATGTGCAAGGGCGGCTTAATTTCCAGACGACACGGTGTTTTCCAGATTTCGCGGTCAACCAAATCTTGCAAGGCTGTCGAGAATCCTGCTGAGTCGATATCGACACGATGTAAGGCGCGGGAAAGATTGCGCGTATCGGTCGCAGCGTCGTTCACTAGCTCCGCGATTTTCTCGATATCACTTACTTCGATGACGCGATGATTTTTCAATCGCAAGGCAGTCGAGCGCGCCATGAATGCAACCGCCGTAAGGTGCTGGCAAAGCCCATCATGCAATTCCTGCCCCAGACGCTGCTGTTCGCGATCACTGATTTCAAGAATTTCGCCCTCAAGGCCTTTACGCTGGGCGATCTCGCCTTCCAATTCTCTGTTTGCCACATGCAACTCGTGTGTTCGCTCGCGCACGCGCTTTCCCAGCAATTTTTTTGACTTTTGCAGCGCGGCTTCCGCAAGTTTACGCCGGGTGATATCGGAAATCGAAGCGAACCATCCGATGACCTTGCCCTTCGAGTCCCGGTCCGGCGTATAAACACATTGTACGCAAGGCGCACCGACGCCGCGATAAGGCACTTCCGTTTCGAACTCCACCGTGTGACCTTTCAGCACCTTTTCAATATGGGGAGAAATTGTTTTCAGGCCTGCTTCTCCCATGATTTCAACGATCGGCTCGCCGGCGATTTCTTCCGGTGTGCGACCAAGCATTCTGGCGTAAGCGCGACTGACGAATCGATAGCGGAGATCGTAGCTGCAACGAGTGAGCATGAAAGGCGTGCGGTTGATAATCGCTTCCAGCTCGGACTTCTTGGCACGCAACGTTTTCTCTGCTCGTTTGCGCACGCTCAAATCCATGATGGCGGTTTGATCGAGCATGGCACCATTTCTCGCCCTCGAAGTGATCGGCGTGCTGCACAGCACCGCCGGGATCCGTTCGCCTTTTCTCGACTTCAACTGACAGCCGATTGATTTCTTTTTCGGTTTCGCTCCATCGGGATGCGCGCGTACGTGTCCACGTTGGGAAGGTCGCCGTCCGGCAGCTGCCGGAGCTCGACTGCGCAGCGGGCTGTTCCTACGTTTTGTTTCGCGCTTCGGGGCCATGGTCCTTTACAGAGAGATTAACGGCTCCTCTACATCCAAGCCGGGGCTTGAATGTAGCGCGAACTCGCACAAATGCCTATTCCAACGTTTCCATGATCGGCAGTCGCCCAGCCTCGAAGGCAGGCTCTCGCGGTAACCAGGACCTGTAACGCGTCTGGCCGTCGCGACTACAGGAGCGACCTCTCAGCACCGGTACGCATGCATTATTACCGAAGTAAAACAATCAGCAGCACAATCAACAGTACAAGGCCCAAACCACCGCTCGGATAATATCCCCAACCGGTGCTATATGGCCATGTCGGCAAGGCGCCTATTAACAGGAGAATCAGAATAATGAGCAGGATGAATCGCATAATTCCTTTCTTTGTCGTTCGTATTTGAATCGGATCGTGTCTGCTATGCAAGACAATTTGAATTTCACGTCCGATTTGTCACATGCGCGTGTCACTTTCCATCGCGAGAAGCAACTGATCCTGGTTCCGCGTGCGAATTCTTTATTAGTATGACAAACCTACAATTCAAGGGCAGTTGGAACGAAGTAAAAGGCAAACTCAAACAAAAATACGGTCAGCTAACAGATAACGATCTCACATTTGCCGATGGAAAAGAGGACGAACTGCTCGGACGTCTTCAACAAAAACTTGGCAAATCGAAAGAAGATCTCCGAAAAGAAATCGAGAGCCTGTAAATCTGAAGGTCCGTCTTGCGTGGCCGAGACGACGAATCGGCTGCGAATTAAATGCGTCTCACTGCGGCGTTTTATTCGAACTAACTAGGAACCATTTTAGAGACGGAAAGGACCAGAAGGACAACCTAAAAAACAACAGGAGGAAAATTGTATGCCGGCAAAATCAAAGAAACAGCAAATGGCCGCGGGCGCAGCGTTGGCTGCCAAGAGAGGCAAACGCAAAAAGTCTTCTCTCAAAGGCGCGTCTAAAGGCATGTATGAATCGATGAGCAAAACTGAGCTGCGCAGAATGGCCAAGACAAAGCGAAAAGGTAAGCCCACGAGAAAGCAGAAAAAAAGGTGACGTAACGAAGGAAAAGTGATCTGCGCCCCGCGATTACGGGCGCGAATATGCTGAATCGCGAGTTTTCGTTACGTCCGTCGCCGATCCCAGAAAGTCCAAATATTGCGTATCAAAAGCGCGGAGTGCTGCTTCCACGCTCGGTCCAATTCCAACGATCCCTTTCTCCACACTCGGCCCAAGGAGCGCAATCCAAAGATCGCCGCGGCTGGACAACTGAGGCCGGCGCACCGCCGAGGGACCGCGGGGATGAGCTAGACAGTATGATTGCATTTCTTCCCTCGCCACTAATGTTGGATCGTCTCGGCGATAAGTATTTAATGCAGTGTTCATTTTCTTTCTCATTCAGCTCTCTAAACGCGCATTGCGCCGTGGTTGGATGTAGGTTTTTTCGGCAGGAACACGCGTCAGTTAATCTACCGATGCTCAAGTCTGACTTGGTCGGGTGAATTTCGATGTCAGGTACCGATTTTACGGCAGGAGAAATCGGCTAGGATTTTAACTGATAGGACAATCCGCCATCCGCCTGATTATGCGATCGATTGCATGCGACGCATACTCCGGCCGTGGTCTTATCTTCCCCGATCAACTTATCTGAAGTAGATAAGCTGGAAGCGCTGCGAAGGCTCGATCAATTCCGGCCATGGCGTTTTCTGGATGAGAAACGTTACTGTCTGGTTTGCGGCAAGATCATCACCGGCGAGCAGATCCAGGTAACGGGCGGAACACGTGGGAACGGAGCGTTGCCATTCAATACCAATGGATTGGGTCCTTCCGACCGACGAAGTTCTGGCGAATCTTGCCCTGCGGGAGACCCAGCGCAGCAACGTTCCCGCAGTGCGTTTTGATCGCACCCCTCGGGAAGATTCAATCGTATCGCGATTGCGCAAGTTAGCGAGGCGATTTACGCGACCAGTTTAACAGACTTGGTCCATGACATCCGTCATGGCCGGATCTGATTTTGAATTCGCGAACGACAAACGCCTCGTCGGTCCTGATATAGGATTTTGCCTGACCGTACAATCATCCGCTGTCCCGATTGTGTGTTTTCCGCAATCGCGCAGGCTGTCTTCGCCAAGACAATGAACGCTCATCTTAGACCTGAAGATCGACTATCGATCTTGCACACTGAAGATCAATTCAGACGCTGGCAATCGCTCGATGATGAGCGCCTTTGCATCCTTTGCGAGAGAAAGTTCAACGGACGTCAAGTCGAAGTCCGGCGCTTTGCCAATGGCAAACATGAATTGCACTGTCCGACCGAAGGGTGCGACTCGGGACCGCACCAGTGGGTCTATCCGGGAACTCCGTTGGTTTCCGACATCGTTGATCCAGACTGGTGGCACGCTTTAGGAAAAGAACCTCGAACGCTTTCGGGGCTGAGCAGTCGCCCTCGATTCCAAAGGCAAGAACACGTGTGATCGAAACTCTTGACAGAGCAGGCGCAGCGGCACCGACAGACGAGGCGCTCATGAGCGATATTTCGCGCCGGCGGCATGACGCGCTCACGGAATTATACGGACGCCACCGGCAAAGACTCCGAGCAATGATCGATGGTGTCGTTCATGAAGGAGCCGAAACAGATGATGTTTTACAGGACATTCTCCTCCAGATTTGGAAAGAAGCCGATCAGTACTCACCGAAGGCAGGGCGGCCTCTCGGCTGGATGGTGACGATCGCACGTCGCCGCGCCATCGACCGATTGCGCAGGCGTCAGGCCTATTCTCGTGCGCGGGAACGTTATGGGAAAGGACTGGTGCAACAGCCTGGGAATCTGCGTGGCGAAGCGTATGATCCTTTTGTCTTGAACGATCTGCATCACTTTCTCGAGAAATGCATACGAGCGCTGCCCCGGCTTCAACGCGAGGCGGTCAAGCTGGCTTTCTTCGAGGGATTGAGTCACCGCGAAATTGCCGCTACGACTCACGCTCCGCTTGGTACGGTAAAAACGCGCCTGGAACTAGGTCTGCGAAAACTGGCGCACTCGATCAGACCGCTTCGCGGCAAGGTCTGATCTCAGCGTCACCTTGCTTTTCTCGCGCACAGTTCGTGGTATATTCGCCAATGCAATCGCTTGAAATTATCGCTTATCTAAAGACTTATTGCGGCTGGAGCGCCGGCGTGCGCGCCGTTCTGGCCAAATATAATCTCGCCTACACAGAAAAAGACATCATTCAAAACCCCGCGTTCCGGTGGGAGATGGAAACAAAAAGCGGACAGCCGCTTTCGCCGTGTGTTGAAATCAACGGGCGCATGCTCGCTGATGTCAGCGGCGAGGAAGTCGAGCAGTACTTGATCGACAATAAGATTGTCCAGGCGAGCGACGCGGCGACAGATGTTCCGACGAACGCGCCGTGCCCGACCGAGCAGCACGAGGGCGCGGTGAAGCTCAATTTCTGATTTGGTCGGAGGGCGCCCGCGCGCGTCGGCATCCAAGTTTTAATATGACCCATTCGACCCACAGGTCATGTGGGTCATATGCGTTTAACGCATCCGCGCCATCTTTCGCGAACGCGAAATATGTGGCTAAGTTGTCTTTCTATCTGGAATGAAATTCTTCGCTCGTCTCCGATCTCGAAAAAAGAAGGGCGGGAACCTCTTTCGCTACGGCTGGAAGATTTCGCTGCTTGTCCTCATCGCGGGAGCCGGCTTTGCGGTTTTCCTCTTTTACGGAGCGTGGGCGCAGACCTTCGACATGAAGAAGGTCGGCGAAATGCCCGAGCGAAACACTGTTTACGATGTCGATGGAAAAATTTATAGCCGTCTCGCGGGCGCGAATCGCCTGAAGGTTTCGCTCAACGAAGTGTCACCGCTCTTTATTGCTGCGGTGCTGGCGCGCGAGGACTCTCGTTTCTATGAGCACAAGGGAATTGATTGGCGTGGCATTCTGCGAGCCCTGGTCCGCGATATTTTGAGCGGCTCAGCCAAGGAAGGCGCCAGCAGTATTACCCAGCAGCTTGCGCGCAACAGTCTTCCGCTCGGTGGCCGCACGATCAGCCGGAAATTGCTGGAAGCCATGGTGGCGCTCCGCATCGAGCGCCAGTTCACAAAGCGGCAGATTCTCGAGCTCTACGTAAACCGCATTTATTTCGGCAATGGCTGTTATGGAGTTGAGACCGCGTCACAGTCTTACTTCGGCAAGAGCGCGGCGCAGTTGAATCTTCCTGAAGCCGCGCTTCTCGCAGGATTGATCCGTGGCCCAAATCGTTTCTCGCCGCTGAAAAATCCCGAAGGCGCGGCGGAGCAACGCAACGTTGTTCTGGATCGCCTGGTGGCATTGAAAAAACTCTCGCCAGCGCAAGCCGAAGAGGCAAAGCGCGCGAAAATCAGTACGCACCCTAAACGTCTGCCTTTTATCCAGGAGAATTATGCGATGGACGCAGTTCAGCGTGATTTGAATGGATTGCTGACGCAAGACCAGGTCGATGACGGCGGCCTCTCGATTTACACCACGCTCGATCCAGCCGTGCAAAGCGCCGCCCAGCAAGCGCTCGAGACGAAACTCACCAAAATCGAGCATCAATCCAATTTCCATCATCCGATCAAGGCAAACTACCAGCCACCGGAGAACGGAGAAGGCGATTCGTCGATGCCGTATCTGCAAGGCGCGGTTGTCGTGATCGATAATCCCAGCGGCGGGATTCGCGCGCTGGTCGGCGGCCGCGATTACGCTCAAAGCAAATTTAATCGCGCACTCGCGCCGGCAAACCGGCAGGTCGGTTCCGCGTTCAAACCATTCGTTTACACGGTCGCTTTCAGTCACGGACTTTTGCCCGGCGCTGCCATTAGCGATGGCCCTATTCGCCCCGGTGAAATTGAAGGCGCTGGAAATTGGTCTCCAGGAAACTCCGACGGAACTTATGGCGGCATCCTGCCTTGCTCCTACGGTCTCATCCATTCGCGCAATACCATGAGTGTCCGCGTCGGCCAATTCGCCGGACTTGATGCAGTGCAGCAAGTTGCTAACACGCTCAGCCTTTCCCAGGATGTTCCTCGCGGGCCGGCGATCTACATTGGTTCATTTGAAACAAACTTGAAAGATCTCTCTGCCGCTTATTCGGTTTTTCCAAATGCTGGAGTGCGCAAACAGGCTTACATCATTGAGCGCATCGATAACCAGGAGCACAAACCGATCTATCGCGCCGCCCATCTTTCTGCGCCGGCACTCGACCCGAGTGCCGCGTGGATGACCTCGCAGCTGATGGAAGACGTCTTGACGCGCGGCACTGCTGCCAGCGCGAGGTCTCTCGGGTTCACCTTGCCGGCTGCTGGCAAGACTGGCACGACTAACGACTACAAGGATGCTTGGTTTCTCGGTTACACGAGCACATTGACCTGTGGTGTTTGGGTCGGATTCGATCAGCCAACGACGATTATTTCACACGGCTATGGTGCCGCGCTCGCGCTGCCGGTCTGGACGCAGGTAATGAACAAAGCGGCGCAGCATTATCCCGCCCAGCCGCTGCAACCCACCATGCCGATTCAACGCGCGATGGTCTGTTCCATTTCAAATCAACTTGCCACCACCGGTTGTCAGGCAGCCGGGACTGCCTACGACATCGCCTTGCCCGCCGACAAGATTCCCGCAGTCGCGTGCCAGGTGCATGGTGGCGAGCAATGGCCGTTTGCGCAGAGAGCCCTGCCTTTCCAACAGAAGGCCGCGACTTTCCCGAGCCGTCTCTTCCGGTCATTCCAGAGACTTTTTGGCGGAAGATAGGAACATGTTGTTTTTGTAGGGCGTCTGTGTCAGACGCCATTAGCTGAGAGCCCAATTTTTTCACGCCCCGACGCCGTGATTCGATATTCAGTGTTCGACCTTTATTTGCGACCGAAAGCTGTAAACGCTGAACACCCAGCGTCCAACATCGAACGCAGAAAAGGTCAGCGGGAATCGAACCGCCGCATTTGGAAGAGCGAGCCATTCGCGTCTCGGGGCGCTCGACCGTCCCCCAAAATGCCGATGACGGTGTCCATGCCATCCCCGATGCAGCCGAAAAAAAGTTTGTAGTCTGCGCAGTTTTTTACTATGATCGGTGTCGGGCGCTGCCAACCTCGCCTGATTCGCGTTGGCAATGCCTGATTAGAAACACGCAAAAAACCGTAGTTGACGTAAATCGCAAAGGTTCCAAGATTAAGATTAAAATGAACACCCAACCCGTAAACTCTCCTAAAACTTTACTCCCACTCATCGTTGCGGCTGCGCTGGCCGGCATCGCTCCCAGTTTAGCGAGCGCGACGAGTATCAGTATCAACCCCAGCAAAGACAATACTCTCTACGAGTTCGTTGCCGTTGACGGCGACCGCAGCAACGGCATCGGTCTTCACTTTTTCGCCGGTAGGACAGATCAGGCTGAAAAGCGCCGGGGCGTGCTCGCCTTTAACGTCGCGGGAAGCATTCCGCCCGGCTCAACGATCACCAGCGCGAGCCTGAGCATGAATATGTCCAGAACACTTCTCAATACCGCTCGAACCATTGAGCTTCACAAGCTGCTCGCCGATTGGGGGCAAGGAACGTCGGATGCATCTGGACAGGAAGGTCAAGGAATAGCGGCTGCCACCAACGATGCCACATGGCGGCACCGTTTCTACAACACTATTTTTTGGACGACGCAAGGCGGAGACTTTTCCGGCACGGTGAGCGCAAGCCAGTCGGTTGGCGCCATCGGACTGTACGTGTGGAGTTCGACGCAGATGGTTGCCGATGTGCAGTCGTGGCTGGACAATCCGGCCACCAACTTCGGCTGGCTGGTATTGGGGAACGAGGCCATCAACGACACGACGAAGCGGTTCGACACTCGAGAGAGCACCATCCCGCCTGTGCTGACTATCGACTACACGACAGCAACTCCCACTCCGACACCCACACCTGGACCGATTATGCTCACCGCCAGGGGGCGCAAGGTGGGCGGAATAAATACTGTGCGTCTCACCTGGAGCGGAGCGACGTCGGCCAACATCGACGTCAACCGGAATGGAATTGTGATCGCGACGGTACCGAACACGGGCACCTATACTGATTCCACCGGCGACACCGGCCGGGCTAGCTACACGTATCACGTATGCGAAGCGGGCACCTCGACCTGCTCAAACGATGTGAGAGTGAGGTTCCCCGTAGCAGGAGAATAACCAGGCTACTTCTCTATCAACGCGGCGTCCGGCAGTTGGCTGGACGCCGCGTTTGCTTAGAGCACCACACATGGCGCTCGTGGAGAAGCGTGACATATTTTTCGCTCGCGCGTCCTGGCACGAACGTCCGAAATCGGAATAACGAAAAGCCGGGCCGCAATTTCCGAAGGCGACTAGGCGCGGAATTATCGCGTAACGATGGGAAGTCTCTAGGAAAAATCTAAAAAGCTAAAAAGTCTTGACGCGCTTCCACCCACTCGGCTAAAAACGGCTCTCCAGTTCCATAACCACGAGGGAAGTAAAAATAAGAAAAACGGTGTTGATACCATTCGCAGGCCTGCCGGCGCAGGTGGAATCCGTCGCTACACTTACTGATTACCCTTGAAATAAATCTCGTTTACCCAGACGGCGTACCCGCGGACAGATACCTTTGATCTAATGAACGAGCCGCGCCTTTTTATGGCAAGCGCGAGACGAAGCTTTGATGAACAAGCCGGGTCTTTTGATCAGCGCGCCGGACTGCCCGCGAGCGTCTGTGACTTGATTGCCAAGGAGTTGGTGCAGCTCGCCCAGCTTGCTCCCGGCGATGTCGTGCTGGAGGTCGGAGCCGGAACGGGGCAAATCGGCCTTGCGCTTTGCCAGCTTCCGCTGTGCTACGTAGGATTTGATGCTTCAGCTATGATGCTCGATGTCTTCAAGCGTCGCCGTGCCAAGAACGCGCCACCGATTTCGCTCATCGCCACTGATGGCAACAACCGCTGGCCGGCTGACGATGGAAGCGTGAACGCGGTGTTTAGTTCGCGGGCGATTCACCTGTTACGCGTCGAGCATGTGGTGGAGGAAGTCTTTCGAGTGGCTTCACCGAGCGGAGCGACACTGGTGTTGGGTCGCCCGGAGCGCGAGAAGCAGAGCTTGCGCGCCCTCCTCCGCCAGGAGATGCGCGAGCGCTTGTGGCAACTCGGCTACGCAAGCGACGACGGCCAACAAAAGGAGCGAGAGATTCTGGAGGCCTGCGTTCGCCGCGGAGCTAATCCGCTCGAACGGCGGGTCGTGGCAACGTGGCCAGTCCAGTACAGCGCCGCTCAGATTCTGACTTCATGGCGAGAGAAATCTAGTTTGGCTGGCCTCGAGCTGGAGGCCGAGGTGAAAGAAAAAGTTTTGTCGCAGCTCACTATTTGGGCGAAGGATGTCTTCGGCTCGCTAGAAGCATTTCAATCGGCGGAAGAGAAATATATGCTGGAAGGCGTGCGGCTATCCTCGAAGTCGTGAATGTCACAAATCTCTATGGACAGTGAAGGGTTGACTAATTTCTCTGAAGCGCTGATGGCCGGCTCACTGACAGATGACCAACTGATCGCGCAAACTGGGCGGCCATCACTGGTCAACATCATTCCCGACGCAAACGTGGTGAAGATTGGGGGGCAGAGCCTCATCGATCGGGGGCGCTCGGCGGTCTTCCCATTGATTGATGAAATCGTCGCCAACCTGCCGCGACATAAGATGATTATCGGCACCGGAGCCGGCACTCGCGCGCGCCACGCCTACAGCGTGGGCCTGGACTTAAAAATGCCGACCGGCGTCCTGAGCGTGCTCGGTACGTTCGTCAGCATGCAGAACGCGCGCATGATTCATTACCTGCTGGCCAAACACGGAGTGCCGTTCATTGAGCCGGCGCAATTCGCACAGTTACCGCTCTATTTGGAGGAGCGCCGGGCCGTGGTGTTCTTCGGAATGCCACCTTACACCTTTTGGCATCAGAACCCGGCCGTGGGCCGTATACCGCCGCACCGTACCGACACAGGCGTCTACCTTGTAAGCGAAGTCTTCGGCACGCGGTCGATGATTTTTGTGAAGGACGAGAGGGGCCTCTTCACCGCCGACCCCAAGAAAGATCGCCACGCGAGGTTCATTCCCAAAATCACGGTGGCGGAATTGGAAGCGATGGACCTGCAGGACGTGGTGGTGGAGCGCGCCGTGCTTGAACTGATGAAAGCCGCTGAGAATTGCCGCTCGATTTATATCATCAATGGCCTCGAACCGGGCAACCTCACCCGCGCCCTCAACGGCGAACACGTTGGCACCATCATCACTGCAGATTGACCGAGAGACTTAAAGCCGATCCGCCCGAAGCTATGAGTGCCCACACTGACCGACGTCACCACGTGCAATCCCTCCTCATGCGCGAGAGCCTTGTTGACAAGGCAGTCATGACGTCCACCGAAACGCCCGTGGTGCGGATGTTGCCGGAGGCGCACGTAGTGAAAATCGGTGGGCGCTCGATTCTGGATGCGGGTCGCAGCGTGGTTTATCCGGTGGTCGAAACGCTGGCCAGGATTCTCGCGACCAAGAAGCTTATTCTCGGCGTCGGCGGCGGTGTGCGCACGCGGCACGTCTTTTCCATTGCCCTCGACCTCGGTTTGCCTACCGGCGTGCTCGCGCAATTGTCCGCGGCAGATGCCAACGGCAATGCCCACATTCTCGGCACGCTGCTCGCGCCGCACGGGGTGGTGGCGATTCCACCGGAGATGTTCGGCCATCTGCTGCCATTGTTCATCCACGCGGCGCCCGGCGTCATCTTCAACGGCGTGCCGCCGTATTCCCTCTGGGAGCATCCGCCGGGCGTGGGCCGTATTCCGCCGCATCGCACGGATGCGGGTTGTTTCCTGCTCGCCGAGTGCTTCGGGTGCAAATCGCTCGTGCTGGTAAAGGACGTGGAGGGCGTTTACGACAAGGACCCTAAAGGTCACCTCGGTGCGAGTCTCATCCGCGCAATCAGCGCAACCGAATTGGAACGCCGGGCTGTGCCATCCCTCCCGTTCGACCGCGTCTTGCTGCGGCTGCTGGGGACGGCGCGATTGCTAAAGCAGTTCCAGGTCGTCAACGGTCACAAGCCAGAATTGATTGAGGCGGCTGTCAATGGAGAACACGTCGGCACCATCGTGTTTGCTGGCTAGCGAGTGATGGCGACCGAGGCAGAGACGGCCGCTGTGGCGCGCGCTTTGACCAAGCGCTATGCGAACGGCGTCCTCGCCCTCGACCAATTCGACCTTGACATTGGACGCGCCAGTATCACGGCACTCATCGGCAATAACGGCTCGGGCAAAACCACGCTCTTGAAAATTCTTGCGGGCCTGCTCACCCCGGACTCCGGGTCGGCGCAGGCGCTCGGCTGCAATCCCGCCACGCGAGCAACCTGGCTACGTGCGCGGCTCGGTTACGTTTCTCAGGAGGTCGAGTTGGACCCGGAGATGACCGCTTGGGAAACGCTCAACCTCTTCGCCAAGCTCTACAGCCTGCCTCGCGCGACGTGTCACGCGCTGGTTGGGGCACTGGCCGAATCCTTCGGCATCGCGCAGCATCTGCCGCGCTTGGTCTCAACGTTCTCCAGCGGGCTGCGCCAACGACTTCACCTCGCCGTTGGTGTACTGAACGAGCCGGAGCTGCTGCTGCTTGACGAGCCGACCGCAGCTCTCGACCCGGCTGGCCGCTCCTTTGTGTGGCACTTCCTACAAGGACTCCGCAGCGAAGGCCGCGCGATCGTAGTGGTCTCGCATGATTTGGCGGAAGTGTCCCAACATTGCCAGGCAATTGCGCTGTTGCACAAAGGCCGGCTGTTGGCTAGCGGGTCTCCCGCCGATGTGATCGCCGCGCACGCGAACTGGAGATTAGAAGTCGAGTTGGCCGGGCGCATCGAGACAGACACGACCCGCTTTCACCAGCTGGTTTCACTGCCTGGCGTGAAGAGCGTGTCTGCTCGCGAGCGGCAACTGGTGGTGGATTTCGCTGAGCGCGAGGCCAGCGTCGTGCAGCGCGTGACGGAGGCCATCCTTCAACAATTGGTGCGGCTCAATGCAGCTGTGCTGGGGTATCGGCTGCATCCGCCCGATTTGGCGAGTGCCTACTTCAATCTGACGGGCGCAGGGATTGAGGAGGCAGCGCAAAGCGGCCGCGTTGAATCAGGCAAGGGCGCTGGCGGACGATACCGGCAAGGACAGGAGTCGATGGTGTGATGGCGAACACGATGACAATCCTTGGCGCGGTGTGCTGGCGCACTTGGCTCAAGACGGCGCGGCGGCCCGTGGTGCTCGCCTTCTCGTTCGTGCAGCCCATTATCTGGCTTCTGTTCTTCGGCTTTCTCTTTCATCGCTTCGATGTCGGCCTGGGCCAGCGCGGGGTCCGTTACCTGGATTTTCTCTTGCCTGGCGTCTGCGCGATGACGGTGCTGTTCGGCGCCTCTCAGTCGGGCATTGGATTGATTCGCGACATGCAAACTGGGTTTCTTCAGCG
>QHOW01000094.1 GCA_003219435.1 Verrucomicrobiota bacterium
AGAAAATCTACGACATGATTGTGCGCCGTTTCATCGCCATCTTTTTCCCCGCAGCGCAATTTGAGGTGACCACTCGCATCACGTGGGTCGAGAAAGATGCATTCAAGAGCGAAGGGAAGATCATGAAGGAGCCGGGCTGGCTCGAGGTTTATGGACGCGAAGCGCCTACTGACGACCAGGGCGGACAATCGCTTGTCGCAATCTCCGAGAACGAACAGGCGAAAGTTCTCGATATCGACGTGACGCAAAGCGAGACGAAACCGCCTCCGCGTTTCAACGAAGCGACGCTGCTCTCCGCGATGGAAGGCGCGGGTAAGTTGGTCGAAGACGAAGAACTGCGCGACGCCATGCGGGAGAAAGGTCTTGGTACGCCCGCTACCCGCGCAGCCATCATCGAGGGTCTGATTTCACAAGGGTACGTCATTCGGCAGGGCCGCGACCTGATCGCGACGGCAAAGGGCATGGCCCTGATCACATTATTGCGTGGCATTGGGGTGACCGAGCTTTGTTCTCCGGAGATGACCGGCGAGTGGGAGTACAAGCTCATGCGCATGGCCAGGGGCGCGATGAGGCGCAAAGAATTCATGGCGCAGATCAGGACGTTCACTCGCGAGATTGTCGAAAAGACAAAGAACTTCGAAGGCGACAGCGTCAGCGGCGATTTTGAAACGCTGAAAGTGAAGTGTCCCAAGTGTGGCGCCGGTCCGTTCGACGAAGATTACCGGACCTTCAAATGCCGGTCTTGCGGCCTGATCATCTGGAAAACAATGGCTGGCCGGCTATTTGAGACCGGGGAAGTTGAACAACTTCTTACACAAGGACGCGTTGGCCCGCTTGAAGGATTCCGCAGCAAAATGGGACGCCGCTTTAACGCGACCGTAAAACTGAGCGAAGATTTAAAACAGGAATTCGATTTCGGCGAAGGCGGAAGTGGCGCACCCGAAAAGGTCGATACCTCACGACATCAATCGATCGGCCTCTGTCCAGTGTGCAAAGAAGGGCAGGTCTTCGAACTTGAAAATGCCTACATCTGCAAGCGGGCTGCCGCCGTGCCGAAGAAGTGCAGCTTTCGCGTGAGCAAAACAATCTTGCACCGAGCGATTCCAAAGGAACAGGTGCAGAAACTGATGAACACTGGCAAGACCGATCTCCTGCCAGGCTTTATCTCGAAAAAGGGACGGCCCTTCTCGGCGCATTTGAAACTCGAAAATGGAAAAATCGGCTTCGAGTTCGCTGAAAAAGCGCCTCGCGCAATGAAGCCGCGCAAAGCGTCCGCGAAGTTCTAGGTCAAATATCTTTCTAGGAGCGGCGTGATTTGCTCGGCATCCCAGATTCACCCGAGAACTTTTAGCGCTCTTTCGTTTGAAAGAATTTTCACGACCGCGTCGGTGGAGTTCGGCGTTGCGCCTAAAGGCGTCTGGCATCACGCTTCCTTGGTCGCCAACAATGAATCCCGACAAGCTCTTTGACTACCTGGAGGGCAGATTGCCAGCGCCGGAACGCGCCGCGTTGGAAGATCAGTTGATTTCCGACCAGCAACTGCAACGCGAACTGGCGGTCGCCCGACGGATTCACGCAAGTATGGGCGACGGTTCTCGAGAGATATTTGTGGCGACGGAGGCGGATATAACCAAGCGCGGGCGCAAAATGGCGCTCCGCGTTGGTGCCGCGTTTATCATTCTCATGGCTGTCAATGTTGGCGCAGGTCTCTGGTTCATAGCGCGACACGAAAGCAAGAACCCGAATCGGGCCCTGCTCGAAGCGCAAACGCGAGAGCAAATAAAGAAGTCGGTCGAGCAGGCTGCCACCACGGCGCTCACGCCTTCGCCCTCCTTCGGAGTCAGTGAGATCACACTTTCGGCCGCGCAGGAGCAATTGGCTGCTGTGGCAGACGAAGTTGTGGCTCTGGCTGAGCGACTGGGCGGTTCAGCGACGAAAGGACTTCCGGACGAGCATCGCATTGGTGTGCTTGTGGATGTCCCGTCGAATCGCGAATCGGAGTTTCGCGCGGCGATTGCTTCGGTTGCCGGGGGAGCGCCGGGATCACCGATCCCGGCTACAACAGGCCAGGAAACGGCGGACAAAACGGCCGCGGCTACAGCCAACAAGAAGAGCTTCGTCGTGCAAATCGTCGAGTCCCCGGCAAAGTAGATTCACCCCGTGAGATACAATCGCCATGCCGAATATTGCTACGTTTACGTTTTGCGCTCGCAAGCTGATCATCAGTTCTATGTCGGTCTGACGCGAGATTTACCGGCACGGCTCCAGGCGCACAACGATGGATGGGTGAACTCGACTACGAAGCGTCGACCGTTTGAGCTCGTATATTGGGAAGGTTGTCGAAACGAGAGCGACGCCGCACAACGAGAGAAGTATCTGAAAACCGCATGGGGAAAACGTTACATCAAGAATCGTCTGCGGTGTTATCTCACGGGGTAAATGATTGCGGTTACGTTTGCTTTGCCAGCGGAAAGCTCGGCATTTTTGAGCCGCCTCGGCAATAAATCCCGGAGTGATCGCCACGACATTAAGACAATTCGCGGCGAGATCGACGATCGCACGATTGAGGTTCTCCATACCGGCGTTGGAGAAGAGCTCTGCCGTCAGCGGATGGCGAGTTTTCTTCAGGATCGACAGTTCGCGTGTTTGGTCAGCGCCGGTTTTGCAGGCGCGCTTAACGATAAATTGCGCGCAGGTGATCTCCTGCTTGCGGAAAATTTCTCTACCGTTGAACTAAATGCGATGCGTTCGGGCCTCGGCAGTTCTCTCATCCATCGCGCGAATCTTTTGACAGTGACGTCGATCATCGATTCCATTGAGGAACGGCAAAAAATCGCGCAAACCACGGGCGCAGTCGCCATTGATATGGAGACTGAATTCATTGCGCGCGCCTGCGCCGAACACGGTGTTCCGCTGCTTTCGCTTCGTGTGATCAGCGATAGCCCAAGCGAACCTTTCCCAGGCCCGTCGAAGATTCTGTTCGACATTGAACGGCAACGAACTCATGTGCGGAAGTTAGCCATGTTCTTTCTTGCGCATCCGACGCGCGTCCCGCGCCTGGTTCAGTTCGCGAAAAGGATCGCCCGCGCGCGAACAACGCTTGCGAACGCGCTTCTTGAAGTCGTGCGCGCAATCGGGTGATTCAGGCGAAGGCGCCCAAATCCGCACGCGAGGCGCATGCGCTCCCCGGAAGTCAGCGGGCGGCGGGCTCGATGTGGACGAGCACATCGGCAATGCGTGAATCACTTTGCTGAATCGCCCTTTTTACTTGATGCGCAATCTCGTGCCCTTCATGCACAGAAATACTGCCGTCCACGCCCACGTGAAGATCGACATAAAAATCCAGACCCATCTTCCGAATCAGGCATTTTTCGACTTCGATTACTCCGGGAACGGCGGCGGCAGCATTTCGAACTGAATTGACAATCAGACCGCGCGGCGCCGTGTCCATAATTTCGTACAACGCCGGTCGCAAAAGCCGAATGCCATTTGCGCCGATGACAGCGCAGACGAAAAGCGCCGCCCAATCATCCGCGCTTTGCCAACGACTGCCGCCGATCAGGGCGAGAGAGATGCCGACGAATGCGGCAGCGGACGTAAGCGCGTCGCCGCGATGATGCCAGGCATCGGTTCGCACGGCTGTGCTCTCGATGTGATGTCCGATGCGGTTGACGTAACGGAACAAAATTTCCTTTACCACGATCACGACGATCAATATCCCCAGCGTGAACGCCGCCGGTCCGTGGTGCGGCGTCCAAATTTCGCGGACGCTTTGAACTGCCAAACCGAGTGCGGCCACGAGAACGCCAATGGCCACAATCACTGCAGCGATCGGTTCGGCCTTTCCATGTCCGTAGGGATGTGTTTCATCCGGCGGACGGGCCGCGAATTTCAATCCGCTCCAAATCACGAACGAGCCGACGATGTCCAGCGCGGACTCGATGCCATCAGCGATCAGGACGTAGGCGTGGCCCAACCAACCGCCGAGAATTTTCGCCGCGGCGAAAATCAAATTCACCAGCATGCCGAAAAGGGCGACGCGCGCGCCGGTTTGCAGATTGTTTGCGGACGCGTGAGGATGCTGCGGCGAGGACATTGATGAACAAAAGCATAAATGCAGTCGTTTACGAAAGGCACGGAAATCCAGTGGACGTTTTGCGTGTCGAACAACAGCCTTGGCCGAAGCCGGCGCCGCACGAGGCGGTTGTGCAAATGCGCGCCGCGCCGATCAATCCGGCGGACCTCAATCAGATCGAAGGAAAATATCCGGTGCGACCAGAGCTTCCGGCCATACCCGGATTCGAAGGCGCGGGAATCGTCGTCGATCTTGGCGCGGGTGTCACGAATGTCGCCGTGGGCGCCCTGGTGATTCTGCCACACAATATCGGTACGTGGCGCGTCGCTCTTGCAGTGAAGGCGGATGAATTGGTTGTCGTGCCCGCAGGAACAGCAACTCTAAAGATCAATCCGCTGACCGCATGGCGTTTGCTCGATGATTATGTCGATCTAAAGAAAGGAGACTGGCTGATCCAAAATGCGGCTAATTCGGCTGCCGGACGCGCGGTAATTCAAATCGCGCGGGAGCTGGGCTACAAAACGGTAAATGTTGTTCGCCGCATGGAACTGATCGATGAGTTGCGTGCAGAAGGCGGCGACGTTGTGCTTGTCGATGGCGAAGATCTCCGCGAGAAAGTAAAAAGTGCGACCAGTGACGCGCCGATTCGTCTGGGATTGAACGCGGTCGGCGGAGACAGCGCGTTGCGTCTGGCAAATTGCCTCGCGCCGAGATCGACCTTGGTGACATTCGGTGCGATGAGCTTGCAGCCGCTGAAGATTCCGAACCGCCTGCTCATTTTCAAAGACCTGCGATTCCGCGGAATCTGGATCAATAAATGGTACGATAACGCAACCATCGAAGAGCGGATGGATGCGTTTAGGCCGCTTTTTGAAATGGCAGAGCGCGGCTTGTTGAAAACAAAAGTGGAAAAATCCTATCCGCTGACCGAAGCGAAAGCCGCCGTCGCGCATGCCGCGCAGGGGAAGCGTAGCGGCAAAATCGTTTTCGAATTCGGCGATTAAGCATCGGCTCACTTTAGGTGCAAAACGAACAAGCTAGCCGCACCGCACTGCTTATTGCCGCGAGCCTGGTTCTTCTGCATCGGGATCCAAAACACTCGCATCTCGTCTCAAGAACTTCGGCAGATTTGTGCGGTCGGATGCTGGAGACGCATTCGTTCCAGACGCGCTTGTTTTTGAAAATTCTACGGCAGGCCTGGTTTCGACCGATCGCGAAGTTGATCGAGCGGATCACGATCCCAGGAATTTTGCTGCATTACGCTTTGCGAAAGAAAAATATCTCCCAACTTGCCCGGGCGGCGCTTGTTCATGGAACCAAACAACTCGTCGTAATCGGGCCCGGTTTTGATCCGCTGAGTTTGGAATTGCACCGGGAATTTCGGACCGCGCAATTTTGGGAAATCGATCACCCGGCGACACAGGGTCACAAAACGCGAGCCTTCCCCGAAATCGACCATCAACTATTTCATTTCATCGCAAACAATCTGAGCAGTACTGCTCTGGATAAAAACGCATTAAGAAACAGCGGCTTCGATTCAGCTCAACCCACGTTTTGGATTGCCGAAGGTCTCTTGATGTATCTGCAGCCAGATATCGTTTCGAGGTTGATGATTACGCTAAAAGAACTGAGCGCGCCGGGCAGCCAGTTTGTATTCACATTCATGGAGAAGCAAAGCAATGGCCGAATTCGTTTTCATTCCCAAAGAAAACTCGTCGATTGGTGGCTGAGTCGACGGGGCGAGCCTTTCGTGTGGGAAACCACGCGGCACGAGCTGGTCGAGTCTGTACGGCCATGGCGAATCCTCCGATTTTTCAATCACGATGATTTGCGCGAAATGGAATTGGAACTTACCGATAAACCCATCGCCAGAGGCGAGGTTATTTGCCTGGCTGAAATCTAACTGGCTCAATTAAGCTTTTCGAATGTTGACGCGGCGTGAATTCATACGCACAGCGGCGCTTTTCGCACTTGCGCCGCGAATTTTAGCAGAACGCGAAAGAGAGGTTTGGGTCAATGACGTCCATTCGCAGCTCAATCGCACCCGCGTTCGGGAACTTCTGGTGCCACGTACTAGAGACGAACTTGCGGAGATCGTGCGTTCTGCATCGCAAAAAGGCTTGCCCATCTCCATTTCGGGCTGCCGGCATTCGATGGGTGGCCAGCAATTTGCCGCGGACAGCATTTGCGTCGATACGCGTTCACTCGGGCGCGTAATATCCTTCGACCAAGAACGTGGTTTGATCGAAGTGGAAGCAGGCATCCAATGGCCCGAATTGATTCGCACCTATCTGGACGCCCAACGGGATAACGCAAAACAATGGGGTATCGCGCAAAAACAAACGGGCGCCGACACATTTACGCTCGGTGGAAGTCTCTCGTCGAACGTGCACGGGCGGGGGTTGGAAATGAAGCCGCTCATTTCCAACATCGAATCATTCACTCTGATCAACGCCGATGGAAAATCGATCCGCTGTTCGCGCGATGAAAACAACGAATTATTCCGACTTGCAATCGGTGGCTACGGGCTTTTTGGATTGATCGGCAGCGTAACGCTTTGGCTTGTCCCCCGGCAAAAATTGCGGCGGATAGTCGAGATAATTCGCGCCGGCGATCTGCCCAAGCGTTTTGAAGAACGAATCGCGGAAAATTTTCTTTACGGTGATTTTCAGTTTTCGGTCGATGAAAAATCGCCAGACTTTCTGCAGCGCGGCGTGTTTTCTTGTTACCAACCGATCGATAAACATGAACCGATTGTCGCTAAAAAGGAGCTACGCGACGATGATTGGCTGGATCTCTTGCGGCTTTCTTACACCGATCGCGAAAAGGCTTTCCAGCGCTACAGCGATTACTACTTATCGACAAGCGGCCAAACTTATTGGTCCGACACCAGTCAACTTAGCGCTTACCTGCCAAATTATGCGAAGAAGCTTCGCGATCAGATCGGAGGGGAGGAATCGAGCCTCATCATTACCGAAATTTACGTTCCGCGTGATGCTCTTTCCAACTTTCTCGCGGAGGCGGCAGAGCTGTTACACTCGAACCGCACAATCGTCATCTACGGCACAGTCCGGCTCATCGAAAAAGACGATGAGAGCTTTTTAGCCTGGGCCAAACAACCTTATGCGTGCGTCATCTTCAATCTGCTCACGGTCCACACACCAGGAGGCATCGAAGCGTCGGCGCGCTCCTTTCGCGGCTTGATTGATTTAGCGATAGCGCGCGGCGGAAGTTATTACCTAACCTACCACAAATTCGCCAAACCCGAGCAGGTCATGGCGTGCTACCCGCAGTTCAAACAATTTCTGGACCTGAAACGAAAGTACGATCCGGCTGAACGCTTTCAGAGTGACTGGTATCGTTACTATCGGAAGCTCTTCGCGAGCTCATGACGAGAGGACAGAAGCACGATCTGTTCATGCGGCCTTTCACCATCATTGCTTTGGTTCTGATTCTCGCGCGCGCAACCGCTGAACTGTGGCTGAGCCGACTCAACCAGCGTCACGTGTGCGCGCAGGCGAACGAAGTGCCGCCTGCATTCCGTGGAATCATTGACGAGCCGATGTACCGTCGTTCGATTGATTACACGCTGGCCAAGAGCCGCTTTGGAGATATCGCGGGCGTGTTCGACGCCGCGTTACTCATCGCAGTGCTTTTTAGCGGCGTCTTGCCATGGGCGTTTGGAAGATTCACCGCGAGCCTCGGCACTTCCATCTTTGCGCTGGCTGGTTTCGTCTTCGTTACGGGCATAGCGTTGAGCATTCCCAGGTTGCCGTTCGCCTGGTATGCGCAATTTAAACTCGAAGAGCGATTCGGTTTCAACACCACAACTATGAAGACCTGGATTCTCGATCGTCTGAAGGGGCTGCTGCTCACGGTGGTGCTCGGATATCCGTTGCTCGCGCTGGTATTGAGACTGATCGAGTGGACCAGCGCAAACTGGTGGATTTGCGCGGCGGCAGTTGTCATCGCATTTCAATTATTCTTGCTGCTCGTCGCGCCGGCGATCATCATGCCGCTTTTCAACAAGTTCACACCGCTGCCGGAAGGAACGTTGCGCGAGCACCTCTTTGCATTGGCGCAGCGGACCGATTTTCCCACGCGCAGCATCGAGGTGATGGATGGCAGTAAACGCTCGCGCCATTCCAACGCTTTCTTCACCGGGCTCGGACGTTTTCGAAAAATCGTTCTGTTCGACACACTTGTCGCGCAGCTCACCGAACCCGAACTGGAATCCGTGCTCGCGCATGAAATTGGCCATTACAAAAAGCGCCACGTGCTGAAGTTACTCGGCGTTTCCATCGCCTGCGTCTTTGTTGCGTTCGCGGTGATCGCGTGGCTGGCGCGTCAGCAATGGCTTTATCGCGCGTTTGGTTTCGAGCATCAAGGCGGCTTTGCCGCCGCGAATGTCGTCCCTGCGATGCTGCTGTTTGCGCTACTGGCTGGGACGATCAGTTTCTGGGTTTCGCCATTCATTCACATCTGGTCGCGTCGGTTCGAATACGAGGCGGATGCATTCGCGCGCACGGCAATGGGAGAGGCGCAGTCGCTCATTCAAGCGCTGCGCAAATTGAGCGAGAAAAACCTGAGCAATCTCACCCCGCACCCGTGCTACAGCCGCTTTTATTATTCGCATCCGACCCTGCTCGAACGGGAACGCGCATTGCGAGTGGCAGGTTAGCGCAAGCGAAGCATGCGTTCCGAAATGTCGAGAGTCATCGTTGTCGGCGCGGGAATCAATGGTGTTACCGCCGCGATTGAATTAAAGAAACGCGGCCACCGAGTGATTCTGATCGATCCGGGACCGTTGCCGCACCCGCTGGCGGCATCCACCGACATCAGCAAGGCAGTACGGGCAGCCTACGGAGAGGATGAAGATTACACAGCCTTGGCCGAACGCTCGATCAAACTCTGGCGCGACTGGAATCAAGAGTTCGGCATCGAATTGTATCACGAGGTTGGCGTGATGTTCGTGCGCCGGCAGGAAATGAAGCCGGGCGATTTTGAATACGAAAGTTTCAAAATATTGGAACAGCGTGAACACAAGATTGTGCGCATGAACTCGGCGCAACTCTGGAAACGGTTTCCGGCTTGGAATCCGGACCTTTATCGGGATGGAATTCTTGAATTCGAATCGGGCTACGTGGAGAGCGGTCGCGTTGTCGCTATCCTAAGCGAACGCGCTAAGTCAGTCGGAATCGAGTTACACGAAGATGTCAGATTTTCTCAGTTGGATGAAGGCGACGATCGCGTGAAAGGAATTGTGGTCGAAGACGGAAAGCGAATCCCGGGCGATCTCGTCGTGATGGCAGTTGGAGCGTGGACGCCTTACGTTTTGCCTTTCACCCGAAAGTTTTTTCGGGCGACCGGGCAACCGGTATTTCACCTGCGGCCTTCCCAGCCTGAACCATTCGCGCCGGAATGTTTTCCAGTCTTCGGCGCCGATATTTCGACGACCGGCTATTACGGATTTCCGCTCAACCGCGAAGGTGTTGTGAAAATCGCGAACCATGGTCTGGGCCGGGAAATGTCTCCAGAATCTCCCAACCGCGCGGTCACTCTTCAAGAAGAAGAGAATCTGCGCGAGTTCTTGTCAGCGACTTTTCCGGCGCTGGCCGACGCGCCTCTCGTTTATTCACGTGTCTGCATGTATTGCGACACAAACGATGGACATTTTTGGATTGCGCCCGATCCAGAGCGTCACGGATTAATTGTCGCCGCAGGTGACAGCGGACACGGATTTAAGTTCGCACCAGTGCTGGGTGAAATCATCGCGGATGCCGTCGAAGGAAAAGCGAACCTGCTGCTGCAAAGGTTTCGCTGGCGACCGGAGATACGCAGCGGGGAACAAAAGGAGGCCGCGCGATTTAATCCAGATTGAATTTCGTCGGCTCGACAGAGTCTCGCCCCACCAGCAAATAAATCGGTGCGCCTTCGCCACGGCGAGCAGGCTTTGGTTACGCCTACCCTTTTTGTGCGGGTTCTTTCTTATGCTGGCGTTTAAGGAGCGTGATCTGCTTGATGCGCGCGGAATCGGACGGGCTCCAGGTCGCAACATCGGGATCATCTTTGAAAGCGTTGCGGACAAGACGCCGTTCATAAGAATTCATCGGTTCGAGCTGAAGCGAACGGCCGGTGATACGAACGCGGTCTGCCAATTCTCGCACGCGCTGCACGATACGATCTTCGCGCATGGAACGGTAGTGCTCGCAATCGACGATCACTTTTTTAGCATCCTTGTCTTTGGCTTGCAGCAATCGATTTAACAAAAACTGGATGGCCTCGAGCGTCTCGCCATCGCGCCCGATCAGGCGGCGGCTTTCCTCGGTATAAATCTGCAGCGTCGTATTGCCGCCTTCATTCCTGGTTTCCTCGATCTGCACAACGAAACCGAGATAACCAAGCATCGTATCGAGCAGTTCCTTCGGGGTCATCATCGTTTTCGTTTTCCGGCCGGCGCAACTTTTTCGAGCTTCGGCATGGGTTGATTCCTGTTCTGATAAAATTGCAAGATACTGAAAAGATTTTGAGCTGTGTAATACAATGCCAGAGCTGCCGCAAAATTGTAGCAGATAAATAAGAAGATCAGCGGCGTGAACATCATCACGCGCCGCTGCGTGGGGTCGCCGGTCTTTGGCGTCATCGCCATGAGCCAAATCTGCGTCGCGGCCATGCAAAGCGGGATGATGTTGATCGGCCAGCCGAGCAACGGCAAATGCGCGATGGTATCTGGCTGAGAAAGATCCTTCACCCAGAGAAACTTTGCATTTCGCAATTCCACCGCCTGTCCGAGCATTTTGAAGAGGCCAAAGAAGATCGGAATCTGAATCATCATCGGCAAGCAGCCCCCGACCGGATTAATTCCGTACTGCTTGTAAAGCTTCATCACCTCCTGGTTCATCCGCGTCGGATCATCTTTATATTTTTCCTTTAACTCCTGCATTTTCGGCGAGAGCGCGGCCATTTGGCGCATGGAACGGTTCGCTTTGTTTTGAATCGGCCAGAGCGTGAGTTTGATGATGGTGGTGAGGGCCAGAATGGCGAGCCCATAGTCGTGCAGCCAGCTATGCAGCAGGTTCATGAAGTTCAGAAGGAACTGGCAGACCAGTTTGAACATCCCGAAGTCCATTATCTCGGCTTCGTTGTGCGGAAGTTGCGCGAGGCGATGGTAAAGTTTCGGGCCGGCGTAGATTTCGAATCGCGCGCTGTAGGTTTGCCCGGGCTGCACCTCAAAACCCGGCATACCGAGCGCCCCCTCGATACCGAGCAGTTTTTGATCGGGCGTGCGCTCGATATCAAAGCGCCGGCCCCAAACGGCATCGGCCTTTGCCGTAAGGGGCGCGACCAGCGTTGTGAAAAATTGGTCGCTCACCGCAACCCATTCCGCGCCCGCGATGTTTTCCTGATAAAACGGTCGCGCGGCCCGCTGGCCCATCCCAAGAAAGCCGCCGCTGCTGCCAAACCAACCGACATCGATGCCTTTCGCCTTTCCAGCGATGCACCAGACCAGCCGCGTGTAAGAAGGATAATCCTTCGGGTGAATCGGCGCAGCGGATCCAAGCGCCACAAAGTAACCGGCGTTTCGGTACAGTTCAGTGCCGCGGTTCTCGAGACCCACATCCATTTCAACGACAAAGTTGTCTTTCTTCTCCGGAGATTGCTGGAAGAAGAATTTTTTTCGGACGGCGATCTGCTCGGCTGTCACTCGCTCAAATTTGACCACGGAATTCGCCTCTCTGGACGCCGTAAACTCGGAAAACGCAGGCGTCCCGAGCTCTCGGGATTCAATGATCGCGCCGATCGGGGCGCTCTCTGCGCTATTCAAGGCAACCCGTTCCCCTTTTTCGGCCACTTGCCCGAGCAGGATCGCTTCTTTGATGCCGCCACCGCGATTTGTAAAGCGCAGCTCGACATCGGAATTACGAAGTGTCTCTATTTTCTCAGGAAAGCTGGCAACCGGTTCGGCAGCTTTCGGCGCTGCGGCTGGAGCAGCAAGCGGCGTTGAAGAGGGGATTGATGCGCTGGGAGAAGTCTGTTCTGGAGCGACACTAACCGGAGCATGCCGCGGCGGCGTCTGCTTTACGACATAGATTTGCCAGACGACAAGCCCGATCACACAAAGCGTGACGGCAATCCAGGCAGTTCGATCCATAAATTTTGCCGAAGCGGTTATTCACAAACACACTCGGGGTTGCGAGCTGCCTCCGGAACAGGATCATGCCCTACTCCACCCCAAGGTTGGCACCGTGCCAGGCGCTTCAATCCCAGCCAGCTTCCGCGGACGATGCCATGCGTCTCCACTGCTTCCAAAAAATACGCCGAACAGGTGGGCGAAAATCGACAGCCGGAACCTGGACCGCAAATCAAGGAGAGCAGCGGCGAGAACGTGTATTGATAAGTGCGAACAAAAAAACGAACCAAACTGAGCATTAGAGCGCTAGAATAGAAGCGCGTTTTGCCAGACGCAACCACTCATCTTCCAACGCCCGATAACTCGCTTTCGTGGCATCGGGTCTGGCGATGACGACAATCCAGAAATCGTCACACAAAGCATGCTGGTGCCTGCGCACAACCTCCCGCAGACGGCGCCGAACACGATTACGAATAACCGCGCTGCCGAGGCGTCGACTCGTAATGAAACCAGCGCGAGATGCGCCCGAATTTTGCACCGCGATAGTTGCGAGCACGATGAACTTGCCCCGTTCGCGGTGGCCGGCCCCTTTTACGCGATCAAAATCTGAAGTGCGCGTTAACCGCTGCGTTTTCGGGAAGGAAAACAAACGGGCTTCTCGCACTTCGATTATCGATCTAGCAATACACAACCGCACAGGCGGTTTCTGCCGTACAGCAAAAGTCTTCCCTCGAAAACGCTCGCGGGAAGACTGTTTGCAAGCAAACGATGAACCCGGATTACGGAGAAGGCGACGGGTTCACGTTGATGTTCGTGTTCGACTCCGTTTTTGTCTCCGTCTTGGTCTCAGGCGCTGGCGATTCTTTTATGATCGTAGTGTTGCTTTCCTTCTTCTCGGCTGGCGGATTTGTCACTGTAGTTTCTTTCTGCTCGCAACCCACAAGGAGTGCGGCCCCGGCAAGGATCAGAATATAATTTTTCATAATAGTAGAGAACCAGATGGAAAACTACTAAGGCGTTGGTGACTCAGCAGGTGACTCGGAGGTCGCCCCCGCCGGACTCTCAGTTGTTGTTGCCGGACTTGTGGCAGCTGGGCTTGCCGCCGGCTCGGTAGTTTCGGTCTTTTGCTCACACGCCGCGAGAAGGGCGACACTGGCCAGAATGCAGATGTATTTTTTCATATTGATAGTTCGAGAGGGCACATTGCTTTAATTGATTAATCGGAGCAAGGCACTTTTTGGCCCTATCGGAATTTATTTTTCAGGAGCAAATGCTTGATAATCGCGGATTAAAGCGGGGGCTCATATTTGAGGCCATGGGCCTCCGCCACGGCCTGACAAGTGAGTCGTCCTTCGCGTGTGTTGATGCCACCAACCAGGGCGGGCTGTTTTTTGCATGCGCCCTCCAGGCCTAAATCGGCGAGCAATTCCACGTAACGGTAGGTCACGTTGGTAAGCGCCTGCGTGGCGGTGCGTGCGTATGCAGCGGGCATGTTCGCCACGCAATAGTGCGTAACCCCTTCTTCAACATAAACCGGATTGAGATGCGTCGTTGCTCGCGAGGTCTCAGCACAACCGCCTTGATCAATCGAAATATCCACCAGCACGCTGCCCGGTTTCATTTTTCTCAACATTGCGCGCGTAATTAACTTCGGAGCTTTTGCTCCGGGCAATAGCACCGCGCCAATCAACAAATCGCAATCCGGCATCAGCTCATGCAGGTTTGCTTCGCTCGAATAGAGCGTGTTCGTCTCGCCCATTGCCAGATCGAGATAGCGCAACCGCTCGAGATCGACATCGAGTATTGTCACGTCGGCGCCGAGACCGGCCGCCATACGGGCGGCATTTACACCGGAGGTTCCGCCTCCAACCGCGACAACTCGTCCCGGCAAAACTCCCGGCACCCCGCCGAGCAACACCCCACTTCCGCCATTATATTTGGCGAGAAAATTCGCGCCCATCACCACCGACATGCGGCCCGCGATCTCGCTCATCGGCTCGAGCAGCGGCAAACGATTGTTGATCTGGATCGTCTCATAGGCGACCGCGGTCACACCGGATTTCAGCAATGCCTCGGTGAGCGGTTTGCCCGCAGCCAGATGCAAATAGGTGAAAAGAATCTGGCCCTTGCGCAACAGTGGAGACTCTGCCTCCCGCGGCTCCTTTACTTTCACAATCATGTCAGCGCGCGCAAAGACCTCTTTCGCTTGATCGACAATCTCAGCGCCGGCCTTGACGTACTCTTCGTCCGGATAACCAGAGCCGATGCCGGCATCTCTTTCTACCAGCACAGAATGACCGCGCCGGGCGAGTTGATTCGCAGCCGAGGGCAGCAAGGCAACGCGCTGCTCCTGCTCTTTAATCTCTTTTGGGACACCGATGATCATGAAAGACAGTGAGATGTGATTAGTCAGAAGTGAGAAGTGCGAATCAAGCTAAATCACATCTCGCTTCTCAGCTGTCACTTCTCAGCTGTCACTTCTCACGATTAGTTGAGCGACGGATCATCCGGCGCCGCCGCCAGCATTTTGTACCACGGCCCCAGAGTCCCCATGATGTCGAACCAGAGTTTCGGCAAACGATCGAGCTTGAGCACGGAAGGCTTGGGTTTTTGCAGGAGCCATGCTTTTTGTTTCATCTCGGCTTCCAGCTGACTCGCTCCCCAGCCTGCATAGCCCACGAACGCGCAGATTGTGGCCGGTTTTTTTGAATCAACCGCATCGCTCGTCTCCTCCAAACCGACATTGTGATTGAGTTTGAGCCCTTCGCCTTTCTGCCATTCAAATGCCGCAAACATTAGTTGGTTTTTCCCGACCGGTCCGCCAAGAAAAACGGGCACGTCGGCAAGGCCAGCGGGAGGCGTCTCTGTCACGAGATCGGCCACTTGTCTGTCGAGCGGACGGTTAATGATCACGCCCAAAGCGCCCTCCTTTGGATCATGCGCGGAGATAAAGAGCACGGTGCGCCGAAAATTCGGATCGAGCATGTTCGGATGAGCAATCAACAATGAACCAGCGAGACTGCGTCGGGGCGATTCGTCATCCAAATTACGCATGAAAAACTAGAAACCTCGAAGCGAGCTTGTGCAAGCCATCTCGCCAACGATTTGGAGATGCTGAGGGCGCACGGGCACGTCTCCGGAAAAATGATGAAGCACGAATGTCGAATGATGGAGGAAGCCAGAATGACGGAATGAGGAAAAGGACGGCCGAGGACTTTCGCTTCTTTTCGGGCTTGTCATTTGTCATTCGTCATTAATTCGGCATTTGACATTCGTGCTTCATCATTCATTTCATTCGTCATTTTGTTGCCGCATGGTCTCTCTGAACTTTCACATAAAAATCTTGTTGCCACGACCCAGAAGCTCGTTTAGTAGCGTCGAAGCTTTTCACGATTGTTCTGGGGGGAACAGCCGCCCTTCACGCCTATCGGGCGTGGGGGGCGGTACTTTTTTAATGACGAAGCACGAATGTCGAAGGTCGAAGGAATGACAGAGCTCGAATTGCGAAAAGGCGATTTCCCTCACTCGTCATTTGTCATTCGTCAT
>QHOW01000261.1 GCA_003219435.1 Verrucomicrobiota bacterium
TCTGGCCCGAACGTGAAGCGAAATCCGATAAGGAAATTGAGATGATCGGCCGTGCCTTGCGAATCACCGAAACAGGGCTCCGGCGTGCAATTGAAATCCTGAAAGCATCAAAACCTGGCGCCGGAAAACGATTGCGCTGGAACAGCAAGACGCTGACCTCCGAAATGCTCCGGGCAGAAATTGATTCCACGATTCTGCGCGCCGGTGGCGTTCCGACGGGGACGATTGTCGCCGGTGGCGATCAGGCGTGCGATCCGCACGAGCGCGGATTCGGCCCGCTGTATCCGAACTCGCTGATCATTCTCGATGTTTTTCCGCGCGACGCGAAGACCGGCTATTTTGGCGACATGACTCGCACCGTTTTGCGCGGGCGCGCGAGCGAGGCGCAGCGGAAACTTTGGGAGACGGTGAAAGCCGGGCAGGCGCTGGCTTTGAAAAAGATCAAGGCCGGCGTGGATGGAATGACGATTCACAAGGCAATTCAGCAGTTCTTCGCAGAGCGTGATTTTCCGACGGAGCTTCGGAAAGGCCGGCGGGTTGGATTTTTTCATGGGACCGGTCACGGGCTCGGACTGGAAATCCATGAGCATCCACGGTTGCAAAATGTCACGCTGAAAGATCGACAAGTACTGACGGTTGAGCCCGGATTGTACTATCCCGGACTGGGTGGCGTGCGTCTGGAAGACGTAGTCGTGGTCACAAGAAACGGTTGCAAGATTCTTTCGCGTTTCCCGAAGCGGCTTGAAATCTGAGGTGGATCGGCCGCTCCTAAAACAAATGCGGCTTTGCCGCCTAAATTAGAGTCGAGCAAGAACTGCTTGATCCACCAATGAACGAAGCACGCGGTTGCGCGTCTAAGTTTCCTAGACACACTTAAGACAGGTATGTTTTATCCTTACGGTTTCGGCGGCTCCAGTTGGCTGCTTTATATTGGCGTGCCGCTGATTATCGGGCTCTGGGCACAATTTCGGGTGAGCAGCGCGTTTCGAAAATGGGGCGAGGTGCGCGCCGCCTCAAACATCACCGGCGCGGAGTGTGCCCGCGAAATCCTGCAGGCGGCCCAAATTCACGATGTCGATGTTGTCGAGACGAACGATTTTCTGGGCGATCATTACGATCCAACGAACAAGAAGCTACACCTGTCGAGCAACGTTTATCACACGCCCTCGGTTGCGGCTGTTGGCATCGCCGCGCATGAAACCGGTCATGCCATTCAGCACGCAAAAGCTTATGCGCCGCTCAAGGCGCGAATGGCCATTGTGCCGGTAACAATGGTCGCCTCGCAAATGCTGCCCTTTGTGATCATCGGCGGGCTGTTTTTTCACCTCGCTGGTCTGATTACGCTGGGCATTTATTGCTATTTGATTCTGCTTGTCTTCCAACTGATCACCTTGCCCGTGGAATTCGACGCGTCGCGCCGTGCGAAAATCATCTTACAGCAAATGGGAATCGTTCAGCCGGGTCCCGAGGTGGCCGGGGTAAACCAGGTGTTGAACGCGGCTGCGCTCACTTACGTGGCGGCATTTATCGCAGCGCTGGGCAATTTGCTCTGGTTGCTGTCGATTCGCGACCGGCGCTAATCAATTGCGCCGTTGAAGAAGATGAGTGCTTCGATCGCCTTATTCGCCACTGGACAGATTCGCTGCGGCGAACCTGCTCGCCGGATTTCCGATTTGTTATCGTCCGGTCTCGACGCTCGTGCTAAGTCTAAACGTGAGGCGATGAACGAGCCGAGAACCGACGAAGATCAGCAGTTGGTCGCGCGCACGCAATCAGGCGACGCCAGCGCGTTCGATCAACTTGTCGTCAAATACACCCCGCGCCTCTACGGGTTGGTTTACAACATGACCTCAAACCACGAAGACACGAACGATCTCTTGCAGGATATTTTTTCGAAGGCCTACAAAGCGATCCGCGGGTTTCGTGGCAAGTCGTCCTTTTATACGTGGATTCATTCGATCGCGGTGAATATGACGCTGAATTTTCTTAAGAAGCGCGGCCGTCGTTTTCAACTGAGTCTGGATGACGTCGATGCCGGCGTTCAGAACGACAAAGAATTCATGGAATTGACGGCGACGAGCAGTCCGGTGCGGGAAGCAGACCTGTCTGAGCTGCAGCGAAGATTGAACGAGGCCATGATGAAATTGTCTGATGAACACAGAGCCGTGGTCACCATGTTCCATATCCAGGGGATGCCCCACGCAGAGATTAGTAAAATCTTGCGTGTCTCAGAGGGAACGGTACGTTCGAGGCTCTTCTACGCGAATCGGCAACTGCAGAATTATCTGGAAGAATTTCGGAAAAACCCTGTTTCTTAACCGGCGCTGAAATGGACGAATTTAACGACAACGAAATCGGGAGGCTGCTTCGGTTGAAGCGCTACGAGCAACCGCCGCCTGGTTATTTTGAAAATTTTCTCCACGAGTTTCATCGCCGGCAGCGCGATGAATTGCTCCGCCAGCCGCTTTGGCGAATCTGTTGTGAACGCGCCCACGATTTTATGTTCCGGTTGGATGTTCGGTCTCTGGCTTCTTATCCTGCGGCTGTTGCGGCAGTCCTGGTATGCGCCGCAGTTATTTCTTTGAAGATTTATCAGGAACCACAGGCCGCCAACGTTGCTCTCCAGAGTCCGCCAGCGTTATCCGAGCCGGCGAACGCTGAAGGCGAATGGACGCTTGCGTCGCCGGTAGCCACGCGGATTTTCCGGACGCAACCGCTTCGTAGCTTAGAACAGCGCGCCCAAACTCACTCCCGCAGTCGCGGAATCCCGCCCCGTTACG
>QHOW01000262.1 GCA_003219435.1 Verrucomicrobiota bacterium
TCCGCTCGGGTCGGGGACAAAATTGCGAATGCCGGACGATCAACTGTTCGAATATGACAGCGACGGGCTGCAACCGAGCGCCGTTGGGCAATTGCAAAAACTTGGCACCCTGATCCAGCGCAATCCGAAAGCCACATTCTCAGTGGAAGGCTATACGGATTCGTTTGGGTCAATGGAGTACAATTTCGATCTAAGCCAGCGCCGGGCCGATAGCGTGAAGCGGTATCTGGTGGAAGCAATGGGAATCAGTCCCTCGCAAATCCAAACGCGCGGTTATGGGGCAACGAAATTCCGCGCGTCGCCAAACGGCTCAATTGAAGAGCAAAGCCCGAACCGGCGGGTAGAGATCGTGGTGCGCACGAGCGAAGGCTGAAGCTGTAGCGGCGGTCTATGACCGTCGCTCGAATCCGATCAGAAAAAGTGCGGCAGTGCCGCTACAGATTAGTCGGCGCGTCCGGCGGTCGCGCTCTACCAGTTTTTGATCCATTGATTCTGGTCTGTGGAATTTGCGGTGCTCCACAAATCGAAAGTGGGGTTGTACCCATTTGCTGGAGCAGCCTGGTTCGCAGTCGAATAACCGTAGCTGTTTCCAAAAGGATCTTTTATATGGCTAAGACCGACGGTGTTACCATTCACATCTTTGATTATCGCCAACATGGATTCCTTAAAAGTGAAGTAGGCCTTCTTACCCGTGTCGGCGACTAGATCCAGATTAACGTCTCCGGTTAGCTGCTCGTACAAATAGCGACACGCATCTTGATAGATTTTCTGGGTGGAGTCGGTGTTAAGACGCGCATTAAGGTCATCAGTTCCGTTCGTAGCTACAGTGTAGACGGGAGTCCCGGTTGCAGGCACGGAAGTTGATTGTCCGCGCGGATAAATTCCATTATCCGCCTTATAACTTTCGCAAGCGGCGGAGATGGCGGCGATCTCGGTTTCGGCACGGGAACGCGCGCCTTTCTTTTGCACATAACCGACTGTGCTCAGAATCAGCCCGGCCAGAATGATAATGATCGCAATGACCACGATCAGTTCGATGAGAGTGAAGGCCTCCCAGGCAAAAAATGACGGATGACGAATGACGAATGACGAATCAATGATCCGGCCTCGCTTAGCTACGGCGCGGCAGGCGAAAGTCGAATGACGAACTCGAGCGGCCGCGGCTTTTTCGAGGTTTGTCATTCTTTCGACATTCGACGTTCGTGCTTCGTCATTTTGCGCCGCAGGCGCGTCACGTTTGCTGTTGCAAGCCGCTGATGATGCTGATGAGCGGCGTAAAGAGGGCAAGCACGATCGTGCCCACGATGAACGCCAGAATCACGATCATGATTGGCTCGAGCATCGACGTGAGAGCCGCCACCGCGTTATCCACTTCGTCGTCGTAAACGTCTGCAATCTTCAAAAGCATTTCTGGCAACTTACCAGTCTCTTCCCCCACGTCGATCATGCTGACCACCATCGGCGGAAATGCGCGGCTGGCTTCGAGCGGCTGCACGATCGATTCGCCTTCCTTTACGCTGTCGTGCACCTTCGCGATCGCGTCGGCAATGGCCGCGTTGCCAGCGGTTTCGCGAGTGATGTTTAATGCCTGCAAGATGGGAACACCGCTCGTGACCAGCGTCCCGAGCGTGCGCGAAAAACGGGAGATCGCAGTCTTACGATTCAGATCGCCAAAGAGCGGCATGCTCAACTTAAACCGGTCAATCACGTATCGTCCGCCACGGGTGCGGCCAATGAATCTGTAAGCTGCTACCGTGGCGACCACGGCGCCGACCAGAAGCAGGCCATGATTCTTCACGAAGTTACTTGCTCCGATCACAAACTGGGTAATGACCGGCAGCGGTTTATTGCCCAGCATGTCGTGGAAGATCGCTTCGAACTTCGGCACAATGAAGACGAGGAGGAACCCCATGATCGCCATTGCCATCGTGATGACGATCAGCGGATAGACCATTGCCGCGACGACCTTGTTCTTAATCTTTGCGGCTTTCTCCTGAAATTCCGCAAGCCGGGTCAACACGAGCTCGAGCACGCCGCCCACTTCGCCCGCTTTCACCATGTTGACATAAAGATCGTTGAAAATTTTCGGATGCAGCGCGAGAGCGTCGGAAAACGTATTGCCCCCCTGCACGCCGTCAGCGACTTTGTTGATTGTGTTTTTCAACACGGTGTCGCGTTCCTGTTTCGCCAGAACGTTCAAGCTCCGCAGCAGTGGCAACCCGGAATCGATCAGCGTCGCCAGTTGACGCGTAAAAATCATCAGGATCTTTGGCTTAATTTTCTTGCGCTGGAAAAGAACAATGCTGGTTTTCCCGCGCGGCCGCGTCATTCGGGCCATTTTCGCCGCGCGCTGCCGCGTTTCTTTTACTGCCTTTCCGTCAGGACTACTCTTAAGCGCTTCGTAAACACTGGTCGGAAAATAACCGGCCTGACGCAACTGGCCGATTGCTTCATTGGTGGAACTGGCTTCAAGCAATCCGGTCGATTCCTCTCCTCGAGCATCGAGAGCGACGTAGTTATAACGCGGCATAAATAGTCCTGGGTCAGCAGATGATAGCTCCCTTAAGACTGCTGTCGAGTTTTTCGGAGGAAGACTACAACTGGTTTCAAAATTCCTTTTGCCCGACCCTAGGGCATTCGCCGCGGCGAACGCCTGCCCTGGAGCACGTCGACGGGCTTACAAATCGATTTTTGAAACCGCTTCTATGTGTACTTCAGCACTTCCTCGATCGTAGTATCGCCCGCAAAAATGCTGCGCAAACCATCCCGGCGAAGGGTAACCATTCCCAGTTCAATTGCCTTTTCTTTCAAGGTGACGGTTGGGGCACGCTCATTGATCAATTCGCGGATCGGATCGGTGACTTTCAGAAGCTCGTAAATCCCTTTTCGTCCTTTGTAGCCGGTGTTGTTACACGCGTCACATCCCTTGCCATAATAAAACTGGTTATCGCCAATGTCGCGGCGCGAAATCCCAAGTTCCTCAAGCAACGTGTCATTAGGCTGATAGGCCGAGCGACAGTGGCGGCAAATGCTGCGCAGCAAACGTTGACCGAGAACCGCCTCGAGCGTGGATGAGATCAGAAACGGTTCCACGCCCATGTCGATCAAGCGCGTAATCGCGCCGGGAGCGTCGTTCGTGTGCAAAGTCGTGAAGACGAGATGCCCGGTCAGCGATGCCTGAATGGCAATCTGCGCCGTTTCCAGATCGCGGGTCTCGCCCACCATGATGCGGTCCGGGTCCTGTCGCAGAAACGAACGCAAGATGCGCGCAAACGTCAGGCCGATGGCTTCGTTCACCGGCACTTGCACAATTCCTTCCAGATCGTATTCGACCGGTTCTTCCGCAGTCAGCAGCTTCGAATCGATGGTGTTGATCCTGCGCAGACACGAATACAGCGTGGTCGTCTTTCCAGAACCGGTCGGCCCGGTGGCGATAAAGATGCCGTTTGGCCGATGGATAACCTCGAGGAGATAATTGTAGATGTAATCGGGCATTCCCAGCGCTCCGAGATCGAGATTCACAACGCTGCGATCGAGCACCCGCAGGATGAGGCTCTCGCCGAATTGTGTCGGCAATGTTGAAACTCGAAGGTCGACGCTGCGCCCGGCAATATTTTTTTGGATGCGGCCGTCCTGGGGCAATCGTCTCTCTGCGATATTCATATTTGCCATCACTTTCACCCGCGAGATCACCGGCAGGGCGAGATGGCGGGGCGGGGGCGCCATTTCGTAGAGCGCGCCATCGACGCGATAGCGGATTTTGAATTCGTTTTCGAACGGCTCAAAGTGAATGTCGCTCGCGCGGTCCTGGATCGCCTGGTAGAGGATGAGATCGACAAAACGAATGATCGGGGTTGCATTCGCCTCGGCTTGAACCGCGGCCTCGCCGTCTCCCTCGCGCAATTGCAGAAGCTCTCCAACTTCGCCGAGCTGCTTGAGAACTTCCTCCATGCTCGTCGTGTCGGTGCCGTAATGCTGCTTGATCAGATCTTCGATTTGATCTGGCGGCGAAACGACCACCTGTATGTCTTTGCCGAGCGCGAAGCGAAGATCCTCTGCGGCCCGGTGATCGAGCGGATCCGCCAATGCGACACGCAATGCGTTACCGCTCATCTCAACGGGAAGGGCGCCGTGCAGCCGCGCCAGGCCACTCGGGATAAAACGCAACGTTTCCGGCGCGATTTCGCGCGCGGTTAGATCGATAAAGTCGAGGCCAAGCCCATTGGCAATTGTTTGATAAAAGCCGAGCTCATCGACGAAGCCGCCATCGACCATCGCTTGTTCAATCGATTTTCCATTCAACTCGGCTTCGCTCAGCACGTCTTCTACTTGCGACGGCTGCAAGACATGCTGCTCAACGAAAAACTCGGCAAGCTGCTTGTTATTCATGGATTCGTTTAGACGTTGAAGCGTCGAAGCGGGAAACGGGTAGCGCACGCGCCTCGCCTGCTGGCGATTGCGTCCTCGCGATCGCGAACTTTTCCTTCTGGCTTCTCTGCGCCCAGTGCTGGCAAGATCCAAAGAAAAGTTCGTTTCGGCGCGACGCCGAAACCAACACGCGAGACGCGTACGCTACCCAGATCCATTCGTGCAACATGCTTCGCAAATTTCATCAGATCAGCTCACGTCCCCTA
>QHOW01000095.1 GCA_003219435.1 Verrucomicrobiota bacterium
ATGTCAGCTACAACCAGGCGTGCGAAGGGCGATTGCCGGTTAAATTGCCGTGTGAAGTCTATTGCCACACGTTGACCGACGACAGCATTCTAGCGCCGGAGTTACGGGAAAAGGGTTACCACACCATGACCTTATTCGGGCTCGACGCGCCATGGAATTTGTTCGCGCGCGATAATCACGCGATGAGAAAGCTCGCGGAGAAGAAATTCATCGAAGGGATAAATCAATGGCTGGAGGAGCCGCTGGAAAATTGTCTGGCGGTCGCGCGTGATGGCAGTCTCTGCATCGAAAGCAAAAGCCCTGTCGACATCGAAGATGCTCTCGGGATGTATCACGGAAACATCTTCCAGGATGCGCCGACGTTTCCCTTCGCCGAAACAAAAAAACAGGCTGGCAGGTGGGGGGTCGAAACGGAATATGAGAATGTGTTTCTCTGCGGCTCGAGCGCGCTGCGCGGCGGCGCGGTCAGCGGTATTCCCGGGCATAATGCGGCGATGAAAGTGCTTGAGACGATTAAGAAAACGCCCAACCCGCCTTCGCCGTAGACGGGCTCCGCCGTGGCGAGCGCTCAGCACCCAACGTCCAATGTCGAAGTCAGAAGCTAATCCAACCGATGTCGCGTCAATCGACGGGATTATCACGGCTGCTTACGATTCGATTTCAGGTTCGCCGGGCAAGCGCGACTGGAACCGAGTGCGCTCGCTGTTCATTTCGGGCGCGCGTTTAATTCCAACAACGGAAAATGCGGGCGGGGAAAGCCTCAGCGACGAGATCGCGCCGCACATGCTGGACATCGACGGCTTCATCGCACGCGTTCGCGATTACGTGGAGAAGAACGGATTCTACGAAAAAGAAATCGCGCGGCGCACCGAGGAATTCGGACATATCGCGCATGTCTGGAGCACGTACGAATCGCGCCAAAACGCAGATGATCCGGAACGGTTTATGCGCGGGATTAACCCCGAAAGCATTCGGGGGTGGATCGTGACCATCTACTGGCAGCACGAAAGTAGCGCGCATCCAGTTCCTGAAAAATATTTCTAAGGAAGCAAACGTCCGACGTCCAATTCAAAAAGGAGTCAGCCACATCAACCTCGAAGGCTTTCGGAGTCAACGGCCATGCGCGCCAAATCGATTCACTTCTTGCGCGAATCGGTTAACGACGAGCGCGGAAGAATTGGATGTCAGGCTGCCAGCCTGACTCGGCGAGCAGGCTGCCCAGCCTGCGTCCGTTCGCCAGGCTGGCAGCCTGGCGGCAGAGTCAGCCAAGCTGGCCGACATCCGATGCGCTTCTTTCGACCAAACTGACAATCGACCAACACTACGTCAGCGCCTGTGCGCCGCGAACGCGTTCACTTCCTTTGCGAATTTGTTAAGGACGAGGGCAGGGGACTTTGGCGAATAGCGCAGCGCAATGTACGTATTCGAGATCTTTTGTATGCGCTCGGATTCGTCAGGCAATAATTTGGCAGCCCGCCTTGAGAAATCTGACGGCCCCTCCCATGGGTTTCTGCGTACGCCGAAGCGGGCGGCCTTGCGACAGAAACGTTCATACAACGCCTTAACCCGGTCGACTCGTGGGCGCGTCCGCAGTTGCATCCAGCCGGCATAAATTACCAGCAAAGCGGCAGCGATACCTAGCGTCTCAGTGATGAGCAAGAACGGTCCACTACTGGAGATTCCGACGGAAGCCAGCAAAGATTCCTGCACATCCGCGTCGAAACCAAGGACGCGAGTGTCCCACTCGTAATTCACCGCCTCCCAAGCCAGGCGGATGTTGGTGAATATCGCCGATTGCGTCAGCTGTGTGACGAATGCGCTTCGGCGAGCTTCGATTTCTCCGGAAGCGACACGTCTCGCGAGGAACGAGTTGAGATCGAGACTGGCCCGTCCGGGTGCAACTGCGCTGGTTGGATCCAATCGCGTCCATCCGCTATCCGGGAACCAGACCTCGCACCAGGCATGGGTGTCGGCCTGTCGCACGAGAAAGAATCGGCCCAGATCGTTGTACTCGCCGCCCAGATAGCCGACGACAACACGCGCGGGAATCCCAGCCAGTCGCATCAGGGTGGCGAAACTGGTGGCGTAATGCTCGCAAAAGCCAACTCGCCGATGAAAGAGAAATTGGTCCAGATCGTTCTTCTTGTATTCGCCTGGCGATAATGAATAGCGAAACCTTTGCGTCCGGAAAAACTGGAGCGCGCTGTTTACTATCGCGCGTGGATTCGAATTCTGGGCGATCCAGGATTGTGCTAGCTCGCGCACGGCCGGGCTGATCGATGCCGGCACCTCGAGCGCTTCCTTACGTTCACGCGGTTGGAGGTCTTTTCCTGTAACTTCGGGAGATGAAACCACCTCATACCGGCGCACTTTTCGAATCGGCTGAACGCTCCAGAGGTAATTGCCCCGTGCGAGAATCGCCTTAGGAGGAACTTCAAACGGCCGATCAAGTGCGAACATCCAGTGGGCACCATGCGGCGCGATCGTAATCCGCTGTCGAATTGCCTTGTCGCCCGGGGCTTGAACTGGTAGGGCGCCCCGCTGAGCGGGGCCGGGTTCGGAGGAGCCGCGAGCATAAGGAGCGCGCCATTCCATCCCTTCGCAATGCCACATCACTACTCCGCGCCAATACATGGGACCGGGCGGTCGAGTTTTGCGGTCAGGAAACTCTGCGCGGAAAGCGATATCCGAAGAATTTGTAAGGGATGCAATGCTGCCCGGAGAAAGGCGATCGGAAAAACCCGAAGCCGCCGAACTTAGGTCGCGAATTTCAAACCGGAAGCCGGTATTTATTCGGGGAAACAAAAGAAACAGCAAGACGACGAGCGGCGCCGCCTGAGCAAGGAGTTTGCAAGTCACACCTACCGGCGACCAGAAAGAGCCGGGTGATCCCGCAGCCGCGGGACCGTGAAACTGGACCAGCGCGACAAGCAGCAACACGACTGCGGCCAGAAGACAAAGCGCGATTACGAGATCCTGGGAGAGAAAAAATCCACACAGACAAAGCACCCAGGCGATCATTACCATGACTTGGAACTCGCGCGCGGTGTGTGCTTCCAGAATCTTGAGTGACATGAGGACGACGAGAACGGAGACGCCTGGCTCAATGCCCTTGAGGGAACCGTAACTGAAAAATATGGCGGCGAGTGTCACCGCCGCCAGAACCAGTTTCCAAATCGCAGAGCGAAGGCGATACCCTTTTGGCTCCATCCAAAACTTCATTGCGAGCGTGAGCAGAAAGAAACTTGGAATCCAGGTCGCGAGAGTGCCGAACATTGGCGGCAGTGTGAAGAGCAATGCGGCCGCCAGCCAAAGCAACGGTTGTCGCGGAATACTCGTGTCCCTCGTTGTCCTCACTGGAACCGGCTAAGTGCGCGCATGCACTGGTGAAAATGTGGTTCGCCAACTGCCGGCATAATCTCAGTGCCTGGCAAGCGCAAACCGTAGGGACGTCGAGCGCGTTCGGCTTCGATTACCCAAAGCGCAAGCTGCGAAAGCCTCTCTTCCACGTCGGCAAAATGGAGAGCAGAAAAATCGAGATACACGGAACCCTCCGCTTCAGCTGCAAATTGTTTTGTCATGAGCCCTCGGCCGCGCGCCACCGCTTTCCAATCGATGTGGCGTTGCGACCCGCCCGGCACGTAGGCACGCACTCCTGCAAAGTCATCGCCTTCTCCAAAGTCCGCCGGTGGCCGCCTATGTGGCGAGCGCGCGCGACTCAATGGTAGCTGGAGGTCTCCGGCAGGCTTAGGATACACAACGTAGCTCTGGGAGGTCGCAAACTTTTTTAAGATGCGAACAAAACCAAGCGGATAAACACTTGTCAGGCACAATGTTCCTATTTCATGTTCGCCCCGCTGTCGTGCGGGAAGTCGAAGCGTAACACGCGCTGCTTTGCTGGCTGGGATCCAATCTACACGTTTGCGTTCTCGGCTTGAGCCAGAAGAAGTCACGTTAATTCCATGCCGCGTTGCGCGCGATCCATTCATGATCTCGACCGGCAGCGAGACCTCCTGACCGGCGAACGCCGGCTTCACCGCTTCAAGCGCTATTGTTACACCTGCGAGGTTGATCAGGGTGTGTGGAATCGAAACTAGAGAGACCCCGGTCAGTGCGAACAAGAGCACGTACGCTGCTGCACTATTTTGACTCGAGGCCGCGTACCACATCGCGCCCAGAACAAACAGCAGGCCGCCAAAACTTGCGGTAGGATAGACGGAAGGGAATTTTCTCTGTTTCACGGGACCGGCACGCTGTGCAGCAGATTATCAGCGAGTGTGCGCCCACTTTGCCCCGGCTGCTCGATATCGTGTCCCAGCCGATGCGCCATGACTGCGATTGCCACCGCTTGAATATCTTCCGGAAGGACCATGTCGCGTCCATTCATCAGCGCCCAGGCTTGGGATGCATGCAACAAAGCGAGACCCGCCCGCGGGGACAAGCCAGTAGTGTGACGTTGCCGCGAGGCATCAAGCAAATCCTGCAGGTAATCGAGCAGCGCGGAGGAAGCGTGCACCTTTCGGACGCTATCTTGAATTTCAAGCAATGTTTCTGGATTAAACACCGGCTTCAATTCTTTGAGCATCTCGCGGCGATCCATTCCCAGGAGCATGGCGCGCTCGCTGGCGCGATCCGGCACCCCCAGTTCGATCCGCATCAGAAAACGGTCAAGCTGAGATTCGGGCAGTGGAAAAGTACCGACTTGATGTTGCGGATTCTGGGTCGCGATTACAAAAAACGGTTCGGGCAACTCATAGGTCGTGCCGTCGATCGAGATCTGATGTTCCTCCATTGCTTCAAGCAGCGCGCTTTGCGTCTTGGCAGTGGCGCGATTTACCTCGTCGATCAGCACGACTTGCGAGAAGAGCGGGCCGCGATGAAACACGAACCGTTGCTCGCCTCGATCGAAAATGGAATTGCCGAGGATATCGGCCGGCAGCAGGTCACTCGTAAATTGAATGCGTTGAAAGGCGAGCGCGAGCGAGCGGGCCAACGCCTGAGAGAGCGTTGTCTTGCCCACGCCCGGAATATCTTCAATCAAGAGATGGCCGCGTGCGAGGAGACAGGCGACTGCGAGCTTTACCGCCTGATTCTTGCCCACAATGACCTCACAAATTTGCTTTGTGAAGGCGTCAACGTAATCCGTCACTCCGGGATGATCTGCGGGAACGATACGATTCGCAAACAGGGATATGCGGAAAATGGGTAGGTTGTAGCCGGGGTCGGTGACCCCGGCCGTCGAGAGCCGCCCGACACAGGGCCGCTCCTGCGCTCCCGAGGTAGCGATCATACGTCGCCCGGATGGATCCGAAAAATTGTGCGTGTTCATCTTTCATATTGGCGCTTCTAAGAACGAAACTTCAATTCGGCCTTCTGCAACTCGCGATGACTTCGCTGATAACCGCTACCCAGTAACTAGCGGCTCTAGCCGCTGAACGTTTAGACGCGACCCCATTTCCCCCATTTTCTTTCCCTCGGGTATTCCTCGCTATTAGGTCAATGTCTGCGATTGGTATCATATGCCACTGGAGCCTTGCCCCACCTGCGGCTACGCGCTTTCCATCGTCGATCATCATTGCCGTCATTGTGCTACCGCATCGCGGGCAATTCCGTCGCGGCCCTTTGATGCGAAACACCTGCAGCAATTGATTATGGCCGTGGTGGCGTTAAGCGTTCTCGCTTACTTGATCTTCTTTCGCTAACGAAAAGGCGCTGAGAGAACGAATCAGTCTTCGATCGGGGAGTGCAGTGAGCTTGTCCTGAGCCTGCGAATGGGCGCCCACGCGTGTCGGCGAATAGCACCCCGCGATCGCGAACTTTCTATTCCTTCGCTGTCTTACGGAGATCGGTCGCGATTTCGGCGAATGGAGCGAGTTGGGAATGGAGCCAGCGGGAAGCGGTGCGACATAGATGGGGTGACCCGAACGGGTGAGCTTGCGGGCGTAAGCGAATCAAACCGCGACATAGATGGGCAACCCGAAAGGGCGAGGGAGCGGGCGCGGGAGCGCAGCGAATCAAAGAGTCAATGGAGTGAATGGGATCAGCGACATAGAAGGTAAAGCTGCGAGGGGAGCAGTGAGTGAGTGCGGGCAACGAGCGAGTTTCAATTCGCTACGACGTGACAAGCCGCCGCTCATCAAAGCGGTGCCGGTGCCGGCGTGCAATCATTGTCGCAGATTATTACCTGTAGCCACGCCATAGTCTGTTCGGCAAGTCCACCGACGGGAGCGGGCACGAATCTGCTTCTGATGAAACCCGACGATGTTCCGCCAGATGTGCCGCCCGCGTCACTCAATCCGGAGAAAGACCCCGACGAGTGGGTAACAAAAGATGAGGTGATGACTGGCCCGTAGCGCTCCTATCTCCAGACGCTGTGCCGCGAAGCCGGGGAAGAATACAACGAAAATTGGACAAAAGCGGAAGGTTGGAAAAAGATCGAGGAGCTGCAGCAGAAGACTGGGCGTGGCAAGAGCGGCACGGCACGCAGCATCGGGTCGTAAAATTGTGCAGCAGGCTGGTGCACAATTTGCGATGGCGCCGATTTCCGTCGGGTGCTCATGCTGTTGCGTCAGTCCGTGCATCTGTTGCTTGCTTTTGTCTTCGCGCATTGCCAAGAAGTAGGCGATGCGGATTTTTGTTCCCAAGGAAACGGCTCCTGGCGAAAAACGGGCCTCCGTTGTACCGGAGACGGCGAAGAAATTGGCAGCGCTCGGCGCTGAAGTTGCAGTCGAGACTAGGATCGGCGCTTCAATCTATCGCAGCGACACGGAATACAAGAACACTGGGGCTTCTGTGGTTGATGATCGGATGGCTGGACTGCGCGAAGCAGACGTTGTGTTGCGATTGCGAAAGCCCCCGATCGAGGAAGTCGCTCCGCTCCGCGAGGGCTCTGTTCATATCAGCTTTCTCGATGCGTTCAACGAACGCGATCTGATCGAGCAGTTCGCCGCGGCGAAAGTGAGCGCGATCAGCATGGAGATGATTCCGCGAACGAGCATCGCGCAAAAGATGGATGCGCTCAGTTCGCAACGGAGCCTCGCCGGTTATCTCGCCGTGATTCTCGCGGCCGAAGAGCTTGATCGGATCTTTCCTATGATGATCACGCCGGCCGGTACGATCCAGCCGGCGCGCGTTTTTGTGATCGGCGTCGGTGTCGCCGGTTTGCAGGCAATCGCGACCGCAAAACGGCTCGGAGCGCGCGTGGAAGCGTTCGATACCCGTCCGGCAGTGGAAGAACAAGTGCGCTCGCTTGGTGCGCGCTTCGTGAAGGTTGAACTTGGGGAAACAGGGCAGACCGAGCAAGGCTACGCCAAAGCGCTAACCGAAGAGCAACTGGCGGCGCAACGGGACGTGATGGCAAAACATTGCAGCCTCTCCGATGTCGTCGTTACAACGGCGCAGGTTTTTGGGCAGAAGGCACCGTTGCTTGTGACCACGAAGATGGTGGAGCAAATGAGGCCAGGCAGCGTCGTTTTCGATCTTGCTGTTGAAGCGGGTGGAAATGTCGAATGCGCCGCGCTGGATAAGGTCGTGGAAGTAAACGGCGTCCGCGTATTCGGATACGCCAATATGCCCTCTCGCGCGCCCACGCCGGCAAGCGAGATGTACTCAAATAATCTTGGCAATTTTGTTGAGCATCTCTGGAACAAAGAGCGCAACTCTATGGTCATTGATGCAGCAGATGAATTGCTTCGCGGATGCCTCATCACGCACGGCGGCGAAGTCGTGAACGAAACCATTAAAGCCCACTACCATTTATGATCGCGACCCTGATTTTCATTTTTATTCTTGCTGCATTCCTTGGATTCGAACTGATCTCCAAGGTCCCCTCGCAGTTGCACACGCCGTTGATGTCGGGGTCGAATGCGATTTCCGGGATCACCATCGTGGGCGCGATGGTGGCGGCGGGCGTGGGCGGCGGTGATTTTGCTACGGCGCTCGGATTTCTCGCGGTGATTTTCGCGACAATCAACGTGGTTGGCGGCTATCTGGTGACGGACCGGATGCTGGCGATGTTTCGCAAAAAGAAAAAGTGAGGCAACATGGAGTGGCTCTACATCATTGCAGCGGCGCTTTTTGTAATCGGGCTGAAAATGCTCAGCTCGCCCGAGACGGCTCGCCGCGGCAATGTCGTCTCGGCGGTCGGCATGCTGCTCGCGATTGTCGCGACGCTACTAAACGGCCACCTGAGTTTCACGTGGATTGTAGCCGGAATCGTACTGGGTTCCGGGATCGGGGCAGCTTCGGCCTACCGGGTAAAGATGACGGCGATGCCGGAAATGGTCGGGCTTTTCAACGGCTTCGGTGGCTTGGCGAGTTTGCTGGTCGGATGGGCGGAATATCACATGCATCCCGACGCGCCGACGTTTACGATTGTCTCGATCTATCTGACGGTTTTGATCGGCGGCGTCACTTTCAGTGGGAGCGTCCTGGCGTTCGCTAAGCTCGCTGAGTTGGTAGTCAGTGGCAGACCGGTGACGTTTCGCGGCCAACACATCGTTAACGGACTGCTGCTCGCGGCGGCCGTTTTGTTCGGCATCATCTTTACACTCGCGCCCGAGTCGAGCTACGCGATTTTGATCCTCGGAGTCATCCTCGCGTTCGTCATTGGCATTTTCGCTGTCCTCCCGATCGGTGGCGCGGATATGCCGGTCGTGATTTGTTTGCTAAACAGTTATTCGGGTCTCGCCGGCGCGGCTGCTGGTTTTGTCCTCGCTAACGACATGCTCATCGTGGCCGGGTCGCTCGTGGGCACGAGCGGGATCATCCTCACCCAAATCATGTGCAAAGCGATGAACCGCTCGATTGCAAATGTCCTCTTCAGCGGATTTGGAGCAGCTGCTGGAACCGTGGCAGGTGCGGGCGCAAAAGGCGAAGCGAAATCGATCTCGCCGCACGATGCCTATTTTGCGCTCGAGGCCGCGAGTTCGGTTGTGTTTGTCCCCGGTTACGGAATGGCGGTGGCCCAGGCGCAGCATGTGGTCAAGGAACTGGCCGATCTTCTCGAAGCAAACGGCACCGAAGTAAAATACGCCATCCATCCTGTCGCCGGCCGAATGCCGGGGCACATGAACGTGTTGCTCGCCGAAGCCGATGTTCCTTACGATCAACTGGTCGAGATGGATGCGATCAATCCTTTGATGCCGACAATCGATGTGGCGCTGGTGATTGGTGCAAATGACGTGGTCAATCCGGCGGCGCGCGAAGACAAATCCAGCCCGATCTACGGCATGCCAATCATCAATGCCGATCAGGCGCACACAGTTTTCGTGCTCAAGCGCTCGATGGCGTCCGGTTTTGCCGGCATCGAAAACCCGCTCTTTTTCAAGGACAACACGACCATGATCTTCGGCGACGCGAAGAAGACGCTGCAAGAGGTCGTGACCGAATTCAAGGCGGCATAGTTTCTTGCGCTGGCGTGAAAGCCGGCGCGCCCGGCGGTCGCGCCCTACCAGGCTCTACGAATGGCGGATGGGCGTCGCGGTAACATTTTGTGCCCAGCCCGAGCACGAACGCTCCGAGAACGAAAACGACCACTCGTTTTTCCGTGGGAGTGAGAAGGAGTCTCTGCCTGGCTTGATCGAATTTGGAACGCCAGCGTTTTTTCAATTGTCAGTTTGATCTAACCACGAATGGACACGAATTTATAAAACGATCCGCTCCCACTCCAATTTCTGATACGGAATTTTTCGGAGACCAAATTCGACCACCAATACATTTTCATATGGCTTCTCAATCAGGCCGTGGCCAATCGTATTGAGAACCTCGATTGCGCAGCCGACAATTTGAAACACTTCGTCTCTGAACAACAACCTGTCATCATTAGTGTCCATTCGTGTTCACCTGTCGCGCCGTAGGCTGGGCGAAGGAGGATTCGTGGTTACCTCCACTGTCATCGTCCCAGCGGCGTCGAGACATCAGTGCCGGGCGGTGGTGTGAAGTCGAAGGTTGATGGAGGAACCGGCGCATGTTTTTGGTTCGTGTAAACAGTTACAATCCGATCGCCGTTCGGCTGCAGCATGTCCGTGCGCTCAGCTTGCAGTTTGTCATTAATTCGCAGATCCAGTTTTTGAAACGCCCGTTTCATCGCAGCTGTTCGCGGTGTCAGCTCCAACTCGTAGCCGTTACCCGTTCGTGTTGCAGTGATTTTGAAAGTATTTTCGACATTTTCCAGATTCAATGCGGAATTGATTGAAGCAATGACCGAATCGAGCGGCGATCGTTTTCCTAACGAATAACGTTCAGCCGATTTGAAACTGGGATAGTAAATCCAAAGCTGCTGGCCGTCGCTCACGGTAAGGCTGGGCGAGTTCCCTTTCACTTCGCGCCGGAATTTGTTCGGTGGCTGGAACCAGACCTTCCCCGAATTCACGATCGGTTTCTTCATTAGACGAATAACCCTTTGCTCCTGAAAATCGGCCTGCGTAATCCGGTTCTCACGAATTCGGGCGAGGAGATTTTTGACATCCGCCTCTGAGAGCGCCTCCGTGTTCGCCAGGGGCGCGATACTGAGAAAGAGAAGGGCGGTTAGACAAATTGATCGGCGCGCTCTCGCCACGGCGAGGAGGCTTTGATCGCGCCCTACCTGTTGGATGATTGGGTTCATTCTGATTGCCGATCTTATCCCGGTTACTCTTCGCGCCAAGCCTTTGGTCTGGCGGCTGCCGCCGCGGGAAGGGTGAAGAAAATTGTCGCCACTAGGTTCCAGAAAATGCCGATTGCACAGGCGACGCCGAGGCTGCTGAGCGAAGGATTCTTGGCGAGCACCAACGATCCAAATCCGGCAAGCGCAGTTAACCCCGCGAGCAAGACTGGCTTCACTACGCCGGCGATGTCGTGCTCAATCGCGCGCGCCTTTTGCCATGCGAACAGCACGTAAATGCCGTAATCGACACCGATCGCGATCACCAGCCTAAAGGCCAGAACATTTAACAAGTTCAAGGGCAGGTTGAACAATTTCATCGTCGCGAGCATCGCGCTAATGCCAAAGATGAGCGTGATCTCCTGAATGGCCCAAAGCCGCCAATCGCGATACAAAACCGCCAGCAGCAGCCCTTCGAACACAGCCATTGCGCTGGTAACGATGAGCAACTGACGTTGCGCCCAAGGCAGCAAATTCGCGAGCGTATAGCTCCATCCCGAAAGGATCATCGGCACGGTCGGCACCGGCAATTCGCGGCTGAGCGCAACGTACTGCGCGTGCGTTTTGATTGGTTCGTTACTGGTAACAAAGCCGACGGTGAGCAGGGGATCTTGCGCGAAGTAGCGATCGACCAAGAACCACCAACTCGAAGATTTCGGAAGTTTGTCCCGCCAGTTCGGTAACGGCGCGTTTGGGTCGGCAACCGACTGCAAATCGTCGAGCAACTTGTATGCGCTGGAAAACGAATCGGAACTGAATCCTTCGGCATCGAGCGTTTCGTTCAGTGTTCGCCGCACACCTTGGAAGTCGATCGCGCGCAATCGTTCCCGATTGTGTTGGATCGACCTTGGCGAAGATGCCAGCGCCGCGGGCGTGGAAAAGGTTTTGATCTTGCCCGCCACTTGCAGCTCGCTCCAATGCGCCGAGATTTTTTCCCAATCGTCGCGGAGCCGCTGCATGTCAGGTGCGCGCACGATGACCAGCACCGGTTCCCAGCGCAGCGGCATATTGCTCATAATCGCGGCCAGCGCGTCAGCTGCACGGCTTTTTTTGGGTTGGAGCGAACGTGTACTCGCATCAAAAGGAAGCGGCGGTTTCGGCGAGAAACCAAACACCGTCAAGCCCGATAAGATTACCGTCGCCAGGATCAAGATCGGTGCGGGGCGTCGCACGCTCCAGGCCACATATTTTTTCACCGCTTCAAAGATCCAATCGTGGCGAGCTGGCGGCTGTCCTTCGCGGACGAACAAAAACAGAATCGTGCACATGAACAAACCGGCAAAGAGAATGCCAATGGCGATAAGCACGCCGAGTTGAGAGAAGCCGATCGAGCCGCTCAGAATCAAGGCGAGAAAGCCGACTGCTGTAGTGAGCGCGCCGAAGAAAACGGCGCGCCCCAGCTTTTGAATAGCCGTTGAGATTGCCTGGGGATGTGATTCGCTGTCCGTGCGTGCCTGCTGGTAGCGGCCAAAGATCAGAATTGCGAAATCGACCCCAAGCCCGACGAGGATGGCGCAAAAACCAACCGTTACCATGTTCAGCCGCCCGAAAATCAAGAGCCCAAGCGCGAGCGCGGCGAGACACGACAACAAAAGCGAAAATCCCATTCCTAGCAGCGGCATCCAGCGGCCAAAGCCGGCGAAAAAAATGATGCCGACCAGCACGACGGAGCCGATCACGGTGGCGATAATGTCATGGCGCATGCTCAACGAGATTTCGGCGACGTATGCCGAGCGCCCCGTGACAAGCACATCCAGCGGTCCGCCCTCCCAGCCATCTCGCGCGTGGGCACAAAACGCGTTTACCTGGCGCATCACCCGCTGGCACTCAAACGCGCTGATCGAAGGCTGGTTCGTGACGACGAGAAAAACGCGCATCGTACGATCGGATGAAGCGAGCGGCTGTTCCTCCTCGATCCGATTGCTCTCGGCGAAAGGTTTGAGCGCAGGCCCGATCAATCCCAGCGGGTCGAACTCGAGCTCGAACTGCGCCCGCGGTGAGCCGGCTTCGATTTGTTCGCGGAACCGATGGAATCGTTCGCGAAGTTTTTCCGGCTGCACGATCGATATCGTTTCTTCGAATGCCGGCGGGTTAAGATTCAAAAGCAGGGGAACGGCGATTGATTGCAGATCGCGAATCCCATCCGGCGTTTGCATCGGGGAACCCGCGAGAACACGTTCGGCCCATGGCTGTTTCCGCAAGTGTTCCGCGAAAATCGGCGCAAACTCTTCCAGTTTATCGACCTCGTCCGGCTGACAATGCAGCGCGAATGTCAGCTCGCGCGTCTGCTCAAAAGCGCGATCGTAAATTTTCAATCCCTGCAGCGAGCTGAATTTATCCGGAAGCATGTTGAGCACGTCGCTATCGAGTGAAATCCGTGAAACGAAAATAATGAGGCAAACGATCGCGCCCGCGCTCACGCCGAGCCAGACATAGGCGCGGCGTTGAGTGACAATTCGGGCGATGAGATCACTGATCCGCATTGTTCGCTAGTCTTCTGCAACAGCGGCGGCTTTACAACGGCTGAGCGAATTCTCGTTAACACCGGCCTTCAGTCCGGTGTGCATCGCGCTAGAGTGGCAGCAACTGTTTGATTCATTTTTTGGATTAACGCCAGGGTTTGGCCCAGCCGCGCGATATAACCCCTGGATGGTACAGGGAGACGCCGGTATCGCTTTGTGATTGACCTGGCTTCGTTCAAATAGAATCATCGCCCCCGGGGAGAGCCACTGATAATGGAACGCGACAAAATCATTTTCCTCCGGAATTTTTTCTTCTGTGCGTTCATCACCGGCGTCGTATTCGCGCTGTTCTATGTCATCGCGACGTACGTTTTTTGGGAGACCGCGACCCAATGGGTGGCTCAATTCTATAAAGTGGACGAGAAAGAATTCGGACGAATCGTGCTCACATTTTTCACGAATGTGCGACTCGTGGTGGTATTTTTGTTTCTTGTGCCAGCTCTGGCTCTGCATTGGATGGCCAGAAAGAAATAGCGCTGACGTCGCCGGGTTAAAGCGTTGAAGCGTTGAAGGGTTGAAGCATGGAAGCCGTCCGTTGTAACGATTCAACGATTTAACGATTCACGCGGCATTCCGCAGTTCGTTAAACGCTTTACCGAGATGATCGAGCACATCGCGTGCAAGCAGCGACTCTTCGCTGGCGCCTCCACCAAAAATCGCGATTTCCGCAGCGCGTCCGCACACCCACGCGCCGAGGCGGGCGGCATCGTAAAGAGATAACCCCCGGCCGGCTAATCCAGCGCAGACGCCGGTGAGAACGTCGCCCATTCCGCCACTGGCCATTCCCGGATTGCCCGTTGTGTTATAGCTCAATGCACGATTACGTTCGCCAATGATCGTGCGACTGCCTTTCAACAAAAGCGTCACGGGAAACCGATTGCAGAAGTGCGTCGCTGTTTTCATGCGCGTTTGCTTTTTGCTGGCAATAAGCCGGTTCATCTCGCCCGGATGCGGGGTGAGCAAACGCTTGCCTTTGCAACGTTTCAGCACTGAAATCTTATCTGCCAATATGTTGAGGCCGTCGGCGTCAACCACCATCGGTTGCTTCGCTTTTTCAATGAGCTCGAGAATTTCGGCGGTGCGTGATTTTCCCAGGCCGGGTCCCACCGCCCAGACGTCGATTTTTCCCTTAAGCAAGTCGCGATAGGATTCACGCGGTTTCACCATCGCTTCCATTGGAGCAGCTGCGGCAACGATCTCGTAGATTTCTTCCGGAACAAAAACTTCGACTAATCCGGCACCAGCGCGCAGCGCTCCCTCTGTGGTCATTAGCGCGGCGCCGATGAATCCTTTTGAGCCAGCAACGACGCCCACCCGGCCAAATTGATTTTTGTACGCGCTGAATCTGCGTCTCGGCAAAAAGGGGGCCAGCGAATACGGGGCGGCGATCTGCTCCTTCGATTTACCTTTCGCCGCGAGATCGGGAAGGGGAACCACTTCCAGCCGACCGACAAAGTCCAATGCGCCGTCTGCAACCAAACCTGACTTTGCGAAACCGATCGTGACCGTGAAATCGGCGATCACGCAATCGCGATCGGTTTTACCGGAATCGCCATCGAAGCCGGTGGGAAGATCTACCGCGAAAACATAAACGCTCCTTTTCTGCCGCAGTTGATTGATCTTGCGACAGGCTGCGCGCACCGGTTCGCGCAGCGGCGGTTTCGCGCCCACTCCCAGCAAGCCATCGAGAACGACGATAGACGAAGCGCCACCCGGATAGGTTTTCGCGGCGACCGCGTCTTGCGAAGTTGTTAGAGAATCAGCTAAGTACGCAGAAAGTTCGACGATTGTGACGCCGGGATCATGGTCCACTCGATCCGTCCAATCCGGCGTCTTGGCAGCAGCCGTGCCTCTCAAAGCATCGAGTTTTTTGCGCATGAGTTCGCTGCAATCGTCCTCTTTGAATGCAAGCCGGATTTCGATTCTCCATCCTCCGCTTCGCAAGCATTGCGCGGCCACTAGCGCATCGCCGGCGTTATGACCCTTTCCGGCGAAAACGATGCATGTTCCGGGGCTCGGAAAAAATTTCGTGACTGCTCTCGCAATGCCCGCGCCTGCCTGATCCATCAACGCCTCGACTTCCACTCCTCGCGTGAAAGCCGCTTTTTCTGCGCCTCGCATTTGCGCCGAAGTTAAAACCGGCGATTCCAATCAACCCTCCCGCTTCGCTGACGTTACGTTTGCTTCGGCCCCAGCCGACTTGGTTGATTTCTTCTTCTTCTTCTTCGAAGACTTAGAGCTTCTTTTCCTAGAGTGTTTGGACCGAGAGCGTTTGGAACTACTCACCTTGGTTTGATCGATGTACGGCTGGAGCGGAATGGTTGCAACCGCGGTTGAGCTTGTGGAACTTCTGACGTTGGAGCGTTCGCGGATTCCGGCCGCAATCTCTTCAGCGAGTTTTTGGCGGTAGGACGATTTTTGGATGTAGGTCGCTTCGGTCGGATTCGTCAGGAAGCCACATTCCACCAGGACCGCCGGCACCCTTGCTTTTCGCAAGACGTAGTAACCGCGACGCCGCACTCCGCGATTCGGTGACGGCGCGCCGCCTGCGACAAAATGATGGACGGCGGAAGCAAGCGGCAAACTGTCGCGGCTATAAAAGTATGTTTCGATGCCATCAGCGCCCGCGCGCTTTGCCGAGTTGAAATGGACACACACGAAAATTGCATTGCGATACGAATTGGCGATAGCCACTCGCGTCCCCAGGGGGACAAAGACATCATTCTCGCGGGTCATGATTACGCGATAGCCGGCCGCTGCGAGCACCTTTTTAAGGCGTTGCGCGACCTCGAGCGTCATCTCCTTTTCCGCGATCCTCTGTCCAGGAATGCCGCCGCGATCGAAACCGCCGTGGCCGGCATCGATTACGACAGTCGTGGACGAATCGGACGCTGCCCAAGCGGAAGTGGCGCACAACAGACCGGCCATCGATAAAACGCCAACGAGTAGACCAAGTCGGCAAAAGTTTCCTGGCATCACCGATTGTCCCTGGGCATTTCCGGCGGACGGTCCGAGAGTTTCGGCGCCGTCTCACGAGCTGGTTTCGTTTGCGCGGCGGGTGCCTCGATGATGCCGCCCCGCACCGCCACTTCGCCATTAGCAGAGCGGACCAGGCGCGGTCGCGTTTTGGTTTCCATGAACGAAGAGTGCCCAAGCAGTTCACCGTTGAGACCAACGCGCGAATAAGTCCAGGCTCGCGGCGCCGCGCAATGCAGGACGTGCAATTGATTCGCGCGATCGATTTCCGCCTGCGGTTGCTCGAAGGCAATCGTCCGGCCTAACGAATAAGTCGCATAGACGATCCCCGTGTCCCGATCCTGCACGCGCACGTACAAGGAGGTATGGTCGGGAAACCGGTTGCTCAGCAACGAGTAGGTGCGGGCGTCCCCGGGGGCAGCAACGCCGTCGGGAATTCCGACTGTTTGCTGCCAGATTGGCCGCGCATCGGTTACCTCGAAAACTCTCGAGGCTGAATAAAAAAACTTCCCCAGATCCACGAAATAAATATGGGCACGAACGTGGTAAGTGCCGAAATCGTGCACAGGATACAGGGCGGCAAGATCGATCCGCTGCGTGACTTTTTGCCCCGCTTCAATTTTCAAGGGCGTTTGCGTGCTGCCTGTGGCGGTGGGCGCAATCGGCTGGCCTTCACTTCCGGTTACCTCAAATCCAAACCACGCCTGCCCCTCGGCATCGTGAAGCTCGATATCGCGCCCAGCCAGGTTGGTGATCGCCAATGTCGCCATCACCGGTTCATAAGCGATGTACTGCAATCGCTTGAATTTCAGGTCCACCTGAATCTGTGCTTCCGCTTCGACGGCAAAAAGGAAGACACCCACCGCGGGAAGAATACATCTCGCCGCATTGCTTAATGACGAAATCCGACTGGCGAATGGCTTCGCCGCGTTAAAACGTCGAATCCTTAAACCACGGAATCGCAAATCCAATATAACGGGGTAGCGATTCAACGAATTACACATGCCTCTTGTCATTCCTTCGTCCTTCGACATTCGTGCTTCGCCATTTTTGGAACCCCTCGCGCATTACGCCGGTTGACGCCGCTCAGTTCGCAGGCGCGGCCCAACCCCAAGATGATGCGTTACGGTGGCGAGATTGTCTCCGAAGGAGGAAAAAGCTGCAACAGTCGTGCCGGTTCCGCCTGAATGGCTTGCAATTTATCATCGTAATAAACCAAAATCCTGTAGCCCAGATACTTTCGTTCACCGGCCGCGGTGGAACTCCTGGCGGGTCGACCTTTTTGTCCTGACCTGACCGATGCCGCTGCCTCAGACAGCGCAGCCTCCGACGAGACGACTCTCGTTCTCGGGCGCAGGTAGCTTACCGAGAGGATCTCCGGGTTTGTCTCCGTCCAATCGTGCTTCGGCGTAAGCCATTCATAATTCACGTCAGCGTCGGTTAGCTTAACATCTCTGTCATCCACCATGTCGTAAAAGAACACCTGAATCTTCACTCTGGTGTGATCGATTGTGGCATCCGGCTGTTTTTTAATGCCGATTCGCAGCGTCAGATTCGTCTCGGCGTCCGGATCGGGAGTCTCCGTCGTCTTGACTTCAGTGATAGCGAACGTGGAACCCTCTGCGATGCCACCACCGACATCTTTCTGGCGGGTCGCTGCATCGAGCGACGTGCTTGCGATCCCAGTCCCCGCTGTCGCCGGCGTCGGGACTCCGAGTTTTAAACGCCGGTCGGCTAATTCATACGCCTCGCCGGCCGACGGACCCATTTCTTGAAGTTTGCGCCACATTTCATTCGAGCGATCGAACAGCTGCATTGCTTCGTAGGTCTTGGCGGTTTCCTCGAGCACCGCGGCGTTTGTGGGATCGCTTTCTGATGCTTCCTGTAAACGGGCGAGCGCGGTCGTTGTATCTCCGCGCTCACGCAACTCAATGCCTTCCCGCAACAGCTGATCAACTAGTGATAGAAGAGGAGTTGGCGCCGCCGCCTCTGGCGGTTTGCCTGTCCGCGCCGGTGCCGCCGCCGGCGTTGTGGAAACGGCAGGGGCCGCTGGGCGAACGAGAGTTGCTGCGACTGCCTGGGCCGATGCTCGGCTAGCGCGAGCTTTACCAATATAGTAGGACGTTGCTGCGAAAATCTCCGCCACGCCGAGAATGGCGATTAAGCCAAGCCCAATGCTAAAACTCGTGTCAGCCTGTATAGTGCGTGATAGAAGGCTTCGCATGGCGCGGTGGACGCATTTCTGTAAACGGACTTCCCCAAAGCTGTCAACAGGCTGAGCCAACTGAATCGTTAAAAAAGTTAAAATGTTGCAAACGTTACAAGGCGCAGAGAGAGATGTCGCCATTGTAACTCCGAAAGCTTTCGCGAGCAGGCGATGTAGCCTTTTTAACGAATCACATGGATTTTTACCGCGAAATGTCGCTCTGACTCAGAATCTTGAATCCTTCGCCCGTCAGCACTGAGGAAGCGCATTCAGTATCGTCCACATGCAAGGCGATCGTGGCAAAGCCGCGTGGGCGTATGAGCAGAGGATAGGCGAAATGGACGTTGACCTCGGCCATCACCAATGCGGCAAGCAGCTTGACCAGTTGGGTGGCGACTTCCCGCAATTCTACGATTACGACTTCGCAAACGCCGAAAGCGATGTTCTTTTCCCGGAACAATTTTTCCACCCCACTTGGATCACTCACGATAATCCGCGCGATGGCCGACTCGGTGGATTCAGACACGCTCAAGGCCACGACGTGAGTGCTTTGGGTGTTGAGGAGTTTTACAAGATCCAGCATTGCCCCGACTTTGTTTGGCAGGAAAACAGAGAACTGCTTCACCAGCGGTCCTTCCATCTTCGAAGTTGTTTCCGGTAAGTCGACAGTCATGTGAGTAGCACGGCGCCGGGGAAGAAATCGGCGTCGCGCACCGACGAATATCTCACGGTCGATCTTTCGTTGGCAAACGCAATGTATTCGTTGATCCGTTGAAGGGTTAAAGAGTCGAAAAGCGCTTTGCGCTTCCGTTTCAACGCTTTAACGCTTACTCCTTCTTTCAGACTGTTCATTTCCGCACGGCGCTTTACATTCGCTCGCCGAAGATGGACGAAGAGAACGAGCTGATCGCGCTGCGGCGCAAAAAACTCAACGCGCTCCGCGAGAAAGGGATCGACCCGTTCGGCTCCGCTTTTGAGCCGAGCGGATCGATTGCGGAAGTGCGCGAGAAATTCAAAGAAGGCGAAACCCTTCGCGCCGCTGGCCGCATCACCGCTCACCGTGACATGGGCAAGAGCCACTTTCTCGATCTCCGCGACGCTGCGGGGCGCATTCAAATCTATATTCACGCGAAAGAGGTTGGCGCGGAGCTAATCGATCTTTTTCGCTTGCTCGATATTGGCGATTTCATTGGCGTCGAAGGAACATGTTTTGTCACCAAAAGCGGCGAACCGACACTAAAAGTGCGCGCCTACCGGCTTCTGGCGAAAGCGTTGCGGCCGCTTCCCGAAAAATGGCACGGATTGCAGGACATTGAGGCGCGTTACCGACAGCGTTATCTCGATCTTCTCACCAACGAACGTTCCCGTGTAGTATTTGAAAAACGCATCGCGATCGTTCGCGAAACCCGGCGCTTCTTCGAGGAGCGCGGTTTTCTGGAGGTGGAGACGCCGATTTTGCAAACCCTCGCCGGCGGTGCCGCCGCTGAACCATTCAGCACGCATCACAAGGCGCTCGGCCTGGACCTTTATCTGCGCATCGCTCCGGAGCTTTATCTAAAACGGTTGCTCGTGGGCGGGTTCAACAAAGTTTTCGAGGTCAGTCGCAACTTCCGCAACGAGGGCATTTCGCGAAAGCACAATCCGGAATTCACCATGCTGGAAGCCTACTGGGCGTATGCCGATTTTGAACAAATGGCGAATCTGGTCGAGGAATTGATCTGTCACCTGGCGGAAGTCGTCTGCGGTTCTCTGCAAATCGAGCATCGAGATGGCGATGGCAAGATCACGCGTGTAATCAATTTGAAACGGCCGTGGCGACGCACGCGATACCGTGATTTGGTGCGCGAAG
>QHOW01000263.1 GCA_003219435.1 Verrucomicrobiota bacterium
TCGCAACGTCCGTTGTTTAAGGAAAAGCGACTGCAAGCCCGCTCCGTTATGCGATTTGCCGCAGATGGCCATCTCGGAACACTCGCGCGAAGCCTGCGCTTGCTCGGGTTCGATGTCGCTTACGAGCGGCAAGCGCAAGATCGACAACTACTGAGAGTGATGGAACACGAAGATCGCGCTTTGCTCACGCGCGATCGGCGTCTGCTCATGCACGCGATTGTCCGAAACGGTTATTGTCCGCGTTCGCAAAATGCGGACGACCAAACAATCGAGGTAATCCGCCGCTTTCATCTTTTCGACTCAATTGCTCCGTTCACCCGTTGCCTTCGCTGCAATGCGCCACTTCAAAAAGTTGTTAAAGCCGACGTAATTGAAAAGCTCGAGCCGCTCACAAAAATCTATTACGAGGAATTTCGCCGTTGCACAGGCTGCAGACAAATTTACTGGGCGGGATCGCATTTCTCGAAACTTCAACAACGCCTCGAAAAAATCCGCGTACATTGCTCGTGATATAAAGCGATCGACGCATGGGACTTTTCCGGGCAGGCAGTAATTCGATCGTATTGTCGCCAACTCTGAAAATGAAATCCGGTTCGCTCTTCGCTTTGCTGCTGGGAATTTCAATTGCATTCGGAACTGCCGCGCAGCTGCACGCTTATGCCCCACTTGGCCACGAGATTGTCGGGGCGATTGCGGATGAGCGGTTGGCGAACACGCCCACTGCAGCCAAGATCGATACGCTGCTCGGCGGCCTTTCCCTGGAAAAGGCGGCTGTGCTTGCCGACACGATCAAGGGCTGGGACAAAAAGGGAGTGGATACTCCGAAGTCTTTCCGTGTGGCGTCTCCGAAAATAGATCGGCAGTTGCGCGATTTTTGGCGGGCAAATCAACCGACGGACGGCATGCATTCAGCAGCGCCGTCACATCATTGGTTTCATTACACCGACGTGCCAATTATGCCGGCGCAAAACTACGGCGACGGCACAATCGGCCGTAGCAAATGGGACATCGTGCATATGATCCCGTACTGCGTGGAAGTCCTGCGAGGACGACGACCAGAACAAAATGAACGCAAGATCACCAAACCCGTCGCCCTCATTCTGCTCGCCCATTACGTCGCCGACATTCACCAGCCCCTGCATGTCGGCGCGCAGTATTTCGATGCGCAGGGGCGGGTCGCCGATCCGGACAAGGAACAATCAGCCCTGGCCGACGACGGCGGAAATAGGTTTACGCTGGAACTGAGTGATGAGCCGCCGCGCACGCGCGGTGTACGTAAGAAAAACTTCCATGCCTTTTGGGACTATGACGCCGTGAATGCACTCTTTCCACAGGTGCCCGTAAGGGTTCGGAAACGTGAACTTCAGGCGCAGATCGCGCCGCTCAGGAAACAACTGGTTCGTGAATTGGCCACGCATGAACCAACGGGCTGGCGGATGCCGGTGAATATAGACGTCACGAATTATGCGGAGGCGTGGGCGGACGAGATTTTGCCGACCGCGCGCGAGGCGCATGAGCGATTGCAATTTACACATGTGCATCCGCTACAGGAAAAGGATCGTGTCGTCGCGGCAGGGGAAGCGGACGAAAAACCTCAGCCGCACCAGATTAGTTACCGTGCGTGGGCGGCAGAGGTCGTCCGGGAAGAATTGCACAAAGCCGGCTGGCGCCTTGCCGATCTTCTGGAAAAAACTCTGTGAAGTTTTTGCCGGGAGATGCAATGGTTCTGCATCTCTGCCAGCAGCAGGATAATAAAGATCGCGCCGGAATTTCTTCCGGCGCGATCTTGTTTAAGAATTATTAAACGGGCACCTATCGACGAGATCAGGCTTGAGTTTTCTTCGCATTCGCCGACTTTTTGCACGCCGCTTCTAGCTGAGCGAACTGCTCTACGGAAAGAATTCCTTTGGCCCGCTTCAAGAACGTTTGCCGACGTTCCTTCGTGCACCCTGCCTTCATACATTCGGCCTGCCAGGCTTCGATTTTAGCCTTTTGATCGGGTGTGAGATTCAGCGCTGCCAAATCAGCACATGCCGTTTTGTCGGCGTGTGACACGCCCGCGGCGCAACAGGCCTTGTCTCCTGCGAAGGCGCTGGATGAGATGAGCATCGCGGCCGTAACTAAAGCCGTAGTGGTAATTTTAATCATGATCATTCCTCAGACATTGCAACCTCCAGCACGTTCAATCTTCTACGGCGGGTTACTAACAAGCCGTGATCTAAAGCGGCGCAGAACCGCCGCACTCCAAGACGCAAGGCGCGTAATGCTCATTCGATTTATGGCCAGGAATTCGAGCGCAGTGGCGCTCCGCCGCTTTTGTTCCGGCCATCGCCGCCTTGAACGCTGTGATTGCGGCTGTCACGACGGCCTCTACAGTAACGACCGATGCGCACGACGCTGCAACCGGTTCGCCCAATCGAACTCTCCGAAATACGCCAGGCGCGCAATCGAATCGCGAAAACAATCGTTCGCACGCCACTTGTTCGCCTCGAAACAGGCTCGGATCAACCGGACATCCGTCTCAAACTGGAGAACCTCCAACCGATCAATGCCTACAAGCTGCGCGGCGCCGCAAACGCGGTGGCGATGTTGCCGGAACACGAACGCGAACACGGGGTGTGGACAATCAGCGCTGGAAATGCAGGACAAGGTGTCGCCTATGCGGCGCGACAGGCGGGCGTTCCATGTAGCGTTGTCGTCATCGAAACTGCGCCGCAATCGAAGGTCGACAGAATGAAGGCGCTCGGGGCAAAACTGATCCCGGTACCGTACGATGTTGCCTGGAAAGCGCTCGAGGAATGTTCGTTTCCCGGAGCCGAAGGAACATTTATTCATCCGTTCGACGATCACAATTTCATTGCCGGTCATGCTACGATGGGCTTGGAAATTCTCGAAGATGCGCCTGAGACCGCTGCCGTCATTGCCAGCATTGGCGGTGGCGGACTCATCACAGGCGTTGGTAGCGCAATCAAGGCGCTGAAACCGGAGATAAAAGTATTCGGAGTTGAACCGGAGACGGCCGCGCCGGCAGCGCTTTCGTTCGAGAAAGGTTCGCCACAGGTTTTCACGAACTGGAAAGCCTCGTTTGTCGATGGGGCGGGCGGTCAAAGTATGTTCCCTCGCATGTGGGAACGAATGAAACCGGTCGTGGATGGTTACTTCGTGG
>QHOW01000259.1 GCA_003219435.1 Verrucomicrobiota bacterium
GATCCCGACCGCGCGGAGCGCTGACCGCTTCGCCTCTAGCTCGGTTTTATGAATGACGCATCTGAAGTTGTCGTAATCACCGGCGCGTCAGCGGGAGTCGGGCGCGCGACGGCCCGAAAATTTGCAAAACACGGCGCGCGGATTGGAATGCTGGCGCGCGGTGTTGATGGATTGGACGCTGCGCGGAGAGACGTCGAAAATCTTGGTGGAAAGGCGCTCGTCGTGCCGGTGGATGTCGCGGACTCGGAGAAAGTCGAATCAGCTGCCGCTCAAGTCGAAGCCGAATTGGGCGAGATCGATCTCTGGATCAATAACGCGATGACGTCGGTCTTTTCTCCGGTCAAGGAGATGACGCCAGAAGAATTTCGGCGTGTGACCGAAGTGACTTACCTTGGTTACGTTTACGGTACACTCGCCGCGTTAAAACGAATGCTTTCTCGCGATCGTGGCGTGATCGTGCAAGTTGGCAGCGCGCTGGCGTACCGCGGCATTCCGTTACAAAGCGGTTATTGCGCAGCAAAACACGCAGTTCAGGGCTTCTGCGATTCGCTTCGTTGCGAGCTTCTCCACGACAACAGCCGTGTGCAGCTGACGATGGTGCAATTGCCCGCGCTGAACACGCCGCAGTTTGGCTGGGTGAAAAGCCGTTTGCCACGCAAGGCCCAGCCGGTGCCCCCAATCTTTCAGCCTGAGGTCGCTGCGGAAGCAATTTATTTCGCCGCGCATAATCCACGGCGCGAATTTTATGTGGGCGGGCCGTCGGTAGCCGTAATCACCGCAAACAAGTTCGTTCCCGGTTTACTTGATCATTACCTCGCGCGCACCGGTTATGACTCCCAGCAACATGACGGCGCCGAAGATCCGAACCGGGCCAATAATTTGTGGCAGCCGGTGCCCGGCGATCACGGCGCGCACGGTGCGTTCGCCGCGCGCGAAGCCCTGGAGTGCCCAACTATGGTCAAGCGAGCATTCCAGTTGGATTGCCCTTGGTGCAGTTGCGCTTGTCGTTGTCGGTTTGACCGCGCTTTTCAAAAAAGGCTAATCGCTTTTCATTTCACGACGTAAAATGCGCCCAGGATCGCGCCAAAAATGGCGTGTGCGAGGAGAACCGAAATCGGCGTACGAATGCCATAGTGCAGACCGAGGAAACCGGGCGGCTCGAGTTGGCGCACAACAGTTGGTCCATATTGTTCGTTGGCCATTCGCGGATGCAACGCAGGCAAAACCGGAAGCGCCATCGTGAGAACAAAAAATGCCGTGAACGAGTCCGACACCAGCGCCGAGCCACCATGTCGCTTTGTGCAATACCTGAAAAGCGGCGACGTAAATGAGCGAGAAGATCCAACCATTAGCGAAATGCAAAAAGAAGCCGATGAATTTCGCGCGGTCGCGGTTGGGTGTGAAAATTGTGACGAGCAAATACGGAATGTTCATTCGGGTCAGGCTAACGCCCTGGCTGCCGGCCAGAATCGATGTGAGCACAACCGTGCTGGCAAATCCCCACAACAACCAACTACTCCAATTCATTGCTCGAGTTTAGGCACGCGGCCGTTGCTGTCACGCAATGAGAGCGCCGCATTGATGACGCCAAGATGCGTGAACGCCTGCGGAAAATTGCCCAGCGTGTCGCCTGTTTTCGGGTCGATTTCTTCTCCGAAAAGATCGACATCGTTGCCATAGGCGAGCGCTGCTTCGAAAACTTCATGAGCTTCGGTCAGCTTTCCGCAGCGTGCCAGAAACACCACTTCCCAAAAACTGCAAACGGCGAAGGCGCCTTCATGGCGATCTTTACTTTGCTCGTACCGATAAACGAGCCCACGCCGCGGAACGAGACGCTCGCGAATCCGCGCATGTGTTTGCTGCATCCGTTGCGAAGACGCTTCGTCGAAGCCGTGATATGCGAGCAGCAAGGCCGTCGCATCGATCACATCGCTGCCGCAAGCCTGCACGTACGCAGACAGGCTTGAATTCCAAGCGCCCGTTTCGATTTCCTCACGAATCCGCTTTCTCTCCCGTTCGCATTTTTCAACTGCGACCCCGTGCAGCTGGCGCCGCGCTTGCATTTTGAGAATCCGATCGAGCGCGACCCAACACATTAGTCGTGAATGCGTGTAGGGGCGGACCCGGTCGCGTTCTTCCCAGATCCCGTTATCAGGCTCGCGCCAATGCGCGCAGACGTATTCGGCGCATTGGCGAAGCATTTTTTGCACATCACGATCGAGCGTTTCACGTTCGCCGATAAAAGATGAAACCGCGTCCACGACCTCGCCGTACACATCGAGTTGAAGCTGTTCGCTCGCGGCGTTGCCGACCCGGACCGGATGCGAGTTCGCGTATCCTTGCAAATGAGATAACACGTGCTCGGTCGGTGGCGATTCACCAAATACGTCGTAAACCACACGCAAGCGCGGGCGCGTCAAGCGGATGGCGTGCAGAAGCCAATCCACGAACGCTTCGGAGTCATCTTTATAACCAAAGCCGAAGAGCGCGTGCACGGTAAATGACGCGTCGCGCAGCCACGCAAACCGATAATCCCAATTCAAGTTGCCGCCGATGCGCTCGGGCAAAGATGTCGTCGGCGCTGCAACGATCACGCCCGATGGGGCGTAGGAAAGAAGTTTCAGGACAAGCGCACTGCGGATGACTGGTCGTTCGTAAGGCCCGCGGTAATTTGATTGGCCGGCCCAATCGCGCCACCACTCGATGGTGAGATTCAATTTCTCGCCGACTAATTCGGCCAGCGGTGGGATAACCGCCGGTGCCTCGGCAGAAAAACTCAACGAGAATGCGACCGACTCGCCCGCTTTCAATACAAACGTGCTCGACAAAGCTTCTTCATGACCATTCGGCAAACCTCGCGGCTTTGAATGATCCAGTTTAACGTCGCTCCGAAGAGTGAAGACCTTCGTCCCGACATCGATCCTCCAGCCCAGCCTGCCCGCGTTTTTGATGTTCGGAGCCAGACGGCCGTAGTCGAGTCGCGGGTTGAACTCAATCATCACTT
>QHOW01000260.1 GCA_003219435.1 Verrucomicrobiota bacterium
GTACAAGAAATGACATAAATGACGAAGCTCGAATGACGAATGCCGAAGGAAGCACGAAGTTCGAAGCTGTAGTGGCAGGTGTGTCGCCTGCGGGCGCGTCTGTTCGCGATGGTTGATTGTTGAGAGAGCAGAGGCGTCGTCCTTTTGACTATTATCTATCAACTCTAAACTAGCGAGCTTTTCCGATGAGATGAGAGAATTATTGATAGTGCTTTTGATAGGCGCAGCCGGTTATTTGGCGTACGATGATTATTACAAGCAGCGCCCCGCTTTGCAGCAAGCACAGGCAGAGATTCAACAGTTAACGGCACAGGATAATCCGGTTCGTCCAGGGGCCTCTGTTCCGGGCAACCCAACCCGGCCGGCTTGGTTTCAAAAAAAATTGAATGAGAGCAGTTCTTCACTAGAAAGGCCGACGCCCACGCAGCCCTGACCGCCCGACCAAGGCAGTAACCACGAATTAACACGAATAGACACTAATACGGAGAGGAATTCGTGTTTTCGGTTTCGTCATTCCTTCGTCATTCGGCATTCGTGCTTCGCCGCGTATAAGCCACGTAAAACGCGGGTAGTGAATTTTATGTTTACGCGGCTTCGTCATTGCAGGGCCATCCGTGCAAAGAAACTGCTGCCCCGTCGCCCAGCTTTTAGACAGAATGGACCGAATTTTCAGAACCATTTTCGTTCATTTTGTAAATTCTGTCCGAACTCCGTTATCCGTCCATCCGTGTCACTTGTCCGCCGTAGTCAGCGGAGGAGGATCCGCGGTCGTCTGCTTGTGTACCATTGATTCATGCTCATTCGTGGTTCAATGTTCGATCAATCAGATGGACGCTTCGCTGCTGGAAGAGCTGATTGCCCAAAACAAACCGTTCAAGATCGAAACGGCCTCCGGACGATTGTTCGAGGTACCTCACCGCGATTTTGTAAGCTTTTCGACCAGGAAAACGTCGCTGATTATCTCTTACGAAGAGAACAGCACTGAACATTTCGCGATCGTTCCGCTTCTCACCATCACCGCCGCAATGGCACGGGCGTAACAGACAAAACCACGAATTACCATCAGCCTTTCGTTTTCGCTCCGCCGCCGTAGCGCCTTTGGCGCGTAGAAGGCTTCGCTTCCTTCTGTTCAGACTTTTTCTTTAACAGAAGATAACGGAGACAACGAAGATCGGGAGAATCCCACCGATCATTGATCACATCGACTTGCCGCATCCGTGCAAATCCGTGTTCATCTGTAGCAAACAGAATTTTCGAACCGCAGAAGGAGAACCACGGATTGCCCGCCACGGCGGGCAGGCTGCGGATAACACGGATGAGAGATGGAGACCGGGATTAGAGATGCAATCCGGTCACAAGAGCTGCCGAAACTCATCTGGCGAGAGGCCACACTGTTTCGCAATATTCCCCATCGTATAAGCGTTTACCGGGTTTGCGCGCGGTATTTGCACCGTCCGCAAGCCATCGCTCAGCGTGATATGCTTGCCCTGTCGGATTATGAATGAATCCGATTTTCTCCAACGCTCGGACGGCTGCCAGGTGATTGACTCCAGGCAGCTTTGGCATGCTGCTAGACGCTGACTTCTTCGCGCGTGACCCGCGTGCCAAAGCGCTTTTCAATCTCGGGTTGCGCAGCGAGATACTCGCCGATCGCGATTCGAATATTTTCCAGCGCCTCTTCACGCGTCGCTCCCTGACTGTTGCAACCGGGAAGATCATCGCACCAAACGGCAAAGCCTTCCTCCGATTCCACCAGCGTCACGTGATAATTCATCCTTCGAGAATGCTGCACTGGAAAATTTTCTCAAGACCTTTTTAGTTGTGAGGCTGATGTGGCCCCGGCGAGTTCATTCGTTAAATTGTCATATCGTTAGATCGCGTCACGCGAACGTTTCGGCGAGGGCGCCCCTTCGGCTACGCTCAGGACAGGCTCCACCTGCACGCGAGGGCGCGTGCGCTCCCCAACCCCGTGTCATCCGTGGTCGTCTGCTTTCTCCAAGGTTCGTGTTCATTCGCCTGCCCGACGTAGCCTTGTCGGAGGCGGGTGGTTAAGCCCCCCAAAAAATAGTTAAAAATAGTTATTGACTTCTTTTGCGGAAACTGCGATTTCTCACGCTCGTTAGCCAAAAAACCCTATGAAAATAAACAAAACCAAAATGTTCTCCTCTGCGTTTACGCTGATTGAATTGCTGGTCGTTATCGCGATCATCGCCATTCTCGCCAGCATTGCCCTTCCTGTGTTCAGCTCCGTGCAGGAACGCGGCAAACAAACCAAGGACATGTCCAACGGCAAACAAATCGTCCTGGCCTTGAAACAGTTTGCTCTCGACAACGACGGCGCCTTCCCGAGCAAAGAGTATGTCGACTTGAACACGGCTTACTCAGACACGACGCTGACCGCTATAACCGCGGGCAGCAACTCCAACCTAGCGTTCCGCTGGCTTTTCCCAACCTATGTGACCAGCGAAGACATCTTTCAGGTCGCGGGGTCGACGTTCTCTCCAAACCTGCCCGATAACGTGATCGACAACACCACTAATCCAAGCGGCAATACACTCATCGCGGGCGAAAACGGTTATAGCTACGTGAGCGGCCTCAATGACACGTCGAACCCGCAAATGCCTTTGGTCGCCGACGCCTTCAACAGCGTGGCCAACCCCGCATCCTATAGCACGGACAAAGCTCAACCAGGCGGCGTCTGGGCTGGCAAAAAAGCCATTGTCATCTTCGTCGATGGCAGCGGCAGGGTCATGACCTGCGATGATAAGACCACCACGGCCCCGCTGACAACGGTCTGGCGACTGGGACATACGGCTGGTGCCAACGCCCAAGACATGTTTGACACAGCCAACGCGCTTGCCCCCGCCGATCCCTGGCTTGACGCAACTGCCACGCCAAACCAAGTTGTCATAAATCCTCTGTAATTCGAAAAAGAGTTTCGTAAGCTGATTTCAAAACGCCCCGTTGGAGATTCCGGCGGGGCGTTTTTGTTTGGCTCGGGAGCGCGCCCTCGTTGGGGATGCCGGGCGATTGCGGCCTCGCGTTCGCGAACTTTTCCCCGCTGTCGCACAAAATAGGACAAGGTTGCTTTATCGT